>CANHON010000077.1 GCA_947462115.1 Deltaproteobacteria bacterium
CAACGTCGACGAAGATCTTTCGCGAAACGTGATAACCACCGATATCGGCTTGGCTTCCAATGTCTCGTAGATCGGAGACCAGAAACACATGATCGATGATTCGTATCGTCTCTGGCCGATAGTATTGGAGGAACTGCGCCGTCACGAACCGCGCCCGCATCCAGGCTAGGGGTGAGGGCCGACCCCCCTCCAACCATGCCATCGGCTTCGTCTCATAGGGACGATACTCCGGAGCCTCGATCCCCCGGAGCACGATCGGTGAACCGTCTGGGTCACACGGGCCCGGTGTGCAGCCAGCCAACGTGAAGAAGATGCAGACACACGCGCCGAAGCGGATCGAGCGCCCCAGGCCCGCGGTGGAGTAGCGCCCAGCGCGCGCGATGGCTTCGGCTGCGCGCGACCGAGGACCGTGGCCCCGGTGTTCGCGCGGCGCCCGCTCCGCCACCCTTGGCCGGACCCTGCCGGCCGTCCTGGCCCCGCCTTCGGGGCGCCCCCCGCAGACACCGACGACCAAAGCAGCCTCATCGACGTTATCTTCGACTGATCGTCTTGGTTGCGGGGGCTGGACCACCGGACCTCCTCCGCGGTGCACCGAGCCTAACCGGGACCGGACGGGCGGCTGGGCCCGGCCAGCGCGCCCGTGGTCGCTTCGCGCGGGTTGAGCGGCGGGCGCGGCGAGGGATGCGCCGACCTGCGCGCGGCAAACCGGGGCGATCAACAGGTTCAAGCGGCGTGGTCGCGGGCCAACAGCGCAGTGCGGCCGACGGCCTTCGGCCGCCGATGAGCGCGATAGACGACGGCAGGAGCTCCCATGACCGCGAAGCCCGCCCCGCCCGCGGCGCCGGCACCGAGCGTCGCCCCCCGCGCCGCGCCGCCCACGCCCACCAGCCCCGCGCTGGCCAGCCGGCGGTTTCAGATGCGGGGCGCACCGGTCGCCTTCGGCGCCGACCTCTACCACCGCCTCATGCGCGCCCCCCTCTGGCGCCTGCTCGCGCAGCTCTTTGGCGTGTGGCTGCTGATCAACGCCGTCTTCACCGCCCTCTACGTGGCCGGCGGCGACTGCTACAACGCCCAGCCCGAGCACCCCCTGCTCTCGGCCTTCAGCTTCTCGGTCCAGACGCTGTCCTCCATCGGCTACGGCGCGCAGCACCCCACCACCGCCTGGGCGCACTGGATCGCCAACCTCGAGGCCTTTGTCGGCATGGTGTCCTCGGCCATGGGCGCGGGCCTGATGTTCGCCCGCTTCGCCCGGCCGAGCGCCCGGGTGGCCTTCTCCGACCGCCTCGTGATCCACCGCCGCGACGGCGTGCCCACGCTGCTGCTCCGCACCGCCAACCTGCGCGGCAACCAGATCGTCGAGGCCCAGGCCAGCCTGCACGCGCTCTGCGACCACGTCAGCGCCGAGGGGCACCACGCCCGCCGCCTCATCGAGCTGCCCCTGGTGCGCGGCCGCAGCCCGGTCTTCGCCCTCTCCTGGCTCATCCAGCACGAGATCAACGAAAAAAGCCCGCTGCACGGCCTCAGCGAGGAGGAGCTCCGAGCCAAGGTGGCCTCCTTCATCGTCTCCATCACCGGGATCGACGACATCTTCCACCAGACCGTGCACGCCCAGCAGTTCTACGACATCGGCCAGGTCGCCTGGAACGAGAGCTTCGTCGATATGGTCACGCCCACCGAGGACGGCGGCATGATGGTGCACCACGACATGCTCCACCTGCGCAAGCCCGGCCCCGCCGAGCCGCCGCTGCTGCGCTTGGTCCCGCTCCGCCCGGGCCCGAGCCTCGACAAGGCCGCGCCCGCCCCGGATCAACGCCCCGAAGGTCCGGCATGAACGAGCCGAGCCCCGCGCCCCGCCGCCCCTGGCCGCCCTTCGGCCTCGGCCTGCTCGTCTGGGTCCTGCTCTCGGGCGTCGGCGCCGAGCTGTACCTCTACCGCTTCTTCGAAGACCGCACGCACCTGCAGCACGCGGTCGATGAGTGGCGGGCCGACGCCGCGCGGGACCAGGCCCCGGTGTGGATGTTCGGCACCTGCCACGCCAATGACCTGCACGCCGCCGTCATCGAGGACGCCTGGGGCGGCGGCGCGCTCATCAACGTCGGCGCCCCGGCCAGCACCCCGATGGACTGGTACGTGGCCGCCCGCCGCATGCTCGAGGAGGGCCCGCCGCCGCGCGCCATCCTCGTCTCGCCGGCCGGCTCCGACCTGCAGCTCCGGCCCTCCCCGTGGTCGAGCCAGACCATGGAGCTCGCCACCTGGGGCGACCTGCCGGGCATCCTCAGCGCCTCTTGCCAAGATCTCGGCTGCGCCGGTGATCTCGGGCTGCGCAAGCTCAGCCGGGTCTTCCGCTACCGGGGCTACCTCGGCCACCTCGCCTGGTCCGCCATCGGGGTGCCCCCGCCCGCTGCGGCCGCCGGCGGCAGCCTCTCGGTGGAATTCAGCCCCGACCGCTTCCGGGGCGCCGCCCTGGCCCCGCCCGACGGCATCGTCACCGAGCGGGAGAACTGGCTCACGCCCACCCTGCGGCTCCGGCCGGAGATCTGGGCCCTGGAGAGCAGCAGCCCGCTGCTGGAGCCCACCCTCGACCCCTACCACTGGACCCGACAGATGGTGGCGCTGGGCGACGAGCTGGGCGTGCCGGTGCTCATCTACCAGATCCCCGCCCGGCCCACCGGCGAGCGGGACCAGCAGATCCGCGAGCTGCGCCTGGAGCTGAGCCGCTTCTCCGAGCAGGTCGGCGCCACCTTCCTCGGCCACCCCGACCTCACCGCGCTGCGGCCCGAGCACTTCCTCGACGACCAGCACATGCAGCTCGACGCGCAGCTCATCGTGAGCCGCGATCTGGGCCTCGCGCTGGCGGCCCTGGATCCCGCGGTGCTGGGCCCCTGGACCGGCACCTTGCCGCCGCGTCCGCCGCCCCCACCGCCGCCGCCCACAGGCCCGGTCGGTCCGCCGCTGCGCTGAGCCCTACTCGAACAGGTGCTGGACCGAGAAGCCCTGAAGGCGCACAGCCACAGCAAAGTCGCCGTTCATCACCGGCACGAGGGCCTCGATCTTGGTGCGGTCCCGATCCCAGCCGCCGCCGGTGGGGCCGGCGTCGTACTGGTAGACCAGGGGCGGCCCCGGCAGCTCAAAGACCGTGGCGGTGGTGCCGCCGAGGCGGACGGTCTCGGACATGCGGAGCTGGCCGTCGCCCATCGAGAAGCGGTACTGGTCGCCGTCGCTGGTGGGGCTGGTGCCGGAGAGGATGAGCAGCGAGATCGAGCCATCATCCGACACATAGCGCCGATCTTCGTAGAGCAGCGCCGCTTGTTCGCCGCTGACGTTGCCCTCGACCTTCCAGGCGCCCACGGTGCCGTCGTAGGTGAGGGTCCAGGTCTCGCCGCGGGTGACGCCGCCGCAGGCGTTGCCCACCACCTGCCGCTGGGTGGCGCTGTCGGTGCTGAGCACGGGGTTGGAAGGGTTGCCCTTGTCCACGAAGGTGAGCTGAATCACGCTGTTCTCGTAGACGATGCTCGGGCCGCCGGTGACGATGGCCACGCAGCCGGTGTCGCCCTCGAGCATGCGGAGCGATCCGTCGAAGGTCGTGACGGCCACCACCCGGCTCTCCACCCGCGCGCCGTGGTTGGCGAGCTGGGCCAGGCGGATCGGCCCGGGGCTGCTGCTCAAGCCCACCACCGGGCTGTGGAGATCGACGCCGCCCAGCACCTCATCGAGCGGGTTCGCGTCCAGCCAGCGCTCGGCCTCCAGATCGTAGACGTCCACCCGGTCGCCGTCGGTGGGCGCGACGAACAGGTGCCGGTAGCCGAGCTCGTCCCAGGCCTCGACGCCCGGCTCTTCGAGGAAGGCGATGGCGTTCACCGGCGCCGGCACGCTGAGCTCTTCGATGAGGCTGGCCTCGGGGAGCGCGCGGTCCAGGGCGATCTGGTAGACGCTCGGCAGGGCGGCGTCGGCCACGTACAGCAGGCCGCGGGCCGGATCGGCGGCGAAGCGCCAGGGCTGGGCGCCCGAGGGCAGCCGCACGCGCCCGACCACCGAGCGGGTGAGCATGTCGAAGACCGCGAGGTGGCCCTGGGCATCGACCGGGTCCCAGACCGCGGCCACCAGCAGATCCTCGCCCTCCAGCTCCTGCACGCCGAGCACGAGCCCGCCGAGATCGTGCTCCACCACGCCGCTGTCGGTCGAGAACCGCAGCTCGTCGCCGGCGCTGGCCGACCCGGTCACGGTGAAGACCACCTCTTTGTTGTCGCTCTCGAAGCGCTCGCCGGGCTGGGCCTCTTTGTACTGCATGCCCGAGCGGCTGCCCTGCACCCGCCAGGCCTCGCCGTCAAAGCGCAGCACCCAGTCTTCGGTGGTGGTGTAGCCGCGCCGCAGCTCGATCTTCTCGAGGCCCGCCGAATCACCGCTGTCGTCGGCGTCCACGAAGACCGCCGGGGAGACCGCCACGGCCGGCGGCTGGGGCTCGCCGTCCTCGACGCTGGCGATGTAGGTGGCCTCGACCAGCACGCCAAAGTGCAGGTCGGCGGCGAAGACCACCACCGAGCGGTCATCGGGGGCCCAGGCCACGAGCTGGCCGAGCTGGCGCAGCTCGCCGGTGGCGACCACCCGGGGCCGCAAGAAGGGGCCGCCGAACTGATCGCCGAGGAAGGTCCCGTGCCGCAGATCGAGGGGGACGATGGTGCCGTCGCGGGTGTTGGCGACGAAGCCCACCTCGGTCCAGAACGGGCCGCCGGCGTCGGGGTAGAGCACCGCGGAGTGCTCCGGCCCGTCGAAGGTGAAGTGGCGGGTGGTGTCGCGGTTGCAGGCGGTCCCGATGAAGATCGGCGCCAGCAGGGCAATCACAGCGAGGGTGGAGCGGCTCATCGGTTCTTGATCCAAGTGAGCACCGAGAGGTAGCTCGGGCTGCTCGGGTCGATGTCCACGACCGCGAGGGTGGCGCTCGCCAAGGTGTTCGCGGAGCGGTTGCTGTCGCGCACCCGGAGCAGCTCGCCGGCGTGGTTGGCCACCACCGCCCGCTTGCCGTCGGGGCTGAGCACGATGGCGGCCGGGTTCTCGCCCACGTTCCGCACCTCGCCGACCAGCATCCCGCGGGTGCCGATGCTGAGATCGTAGACCAGCACGCTGTTGCTGTTGAAGCTGGTGACGAAGAGGCGCTTGCCGTCGGGGTGCAGGGCCATGCCGGCGGGGCCCACGTCGCTGTAGGTGTCGGCCCCCACGTCGCGGGCCGAGCCCCGATCCGAGGGCAAGAAGTTGGCCGTCGTGTCGTAAACAAGCTCAGCGAAGGCGTTGTCCTCGACCCGGCTCAGATCGAGCACCCAGACCGACTCCGGCCCGTTGTGCAGGCCGATGAGCTTGTCCTCGCCCGGCACCAGCATCACCTGTCGGAAGCCCGCGCCGCCGCCGCCGTTGGTGACCGGCAGCACCGCCTCGACGTCGAGGTAGTTGAGATCGCGGAATTCTCCCTCGCTGTCGTCGCGGATGTCGAGCACAAACAGGTAGGACACGAGCTTGCTCGCCGCGTACAAGAAGCCCCGCTCCTCGTCCAGCGTGATGCTCGTGAGGCCGGCCCCGGTCAAGAACTCCTGATCGACCACGGTGTCGAGCGGGATGGCGCGGGCGTTGACGTCGCCGCGCTGGGTCTCGAACTGCAACGAGTCGCCTGCGGTGGGCCGCCGCAGGCCGCGGTGGAGCTGGGTGGGGCCGCTGGCGGAGACCGCGCCCACCCGCACCCGGTTGGCGCCGAGCCCAGCGAACCATCCGACGTAGCCCTCGCCGCCGCCGAGCAGGCCGCCGGTGGGCAGCAGGACCGGCCGCTGCACGCCCTGGGGGGAGAACAGGCCGTTCTCCGCGAGCAAGATCGGCTGCGTTACGCCATTCTCGTCTTCGTACCGCTCCGGCACGTCCGAGCCCCGGCGCACGAAGGCATAGCCGAGGCGCCAGATGCCGCCGTCGAAGCCCGAATACCAGAGGTGGGTGCCGGCGCGGCCCTCCTCGTCCTCGCCGGTGAGCGCCCAGGGGTGGCGCACGCCGGAGTCGTCCCAGTCGCCGGGGCGGCCGGTGGGCAGCAGGTAGCCGCGGGCGCTCCGCTCCTCCCGCTCAAACCGCCGCCCGTCCTCCGTGATGGCCGAGCCGATGCGCCAAACCTCGCCATCAAAGCCGGAGTACCACAGGCGGACCCGCCCATCGCTGAGCAGCTCGGCGCTGCCGGGCTCAACGCCGGCCGCCTCCCAGTCCTTGTCCACGTCGAGGCCGAGGCCGAGGCGGGTCCAGGTGCGGCCGTCGGCGCTCTCCGCCACGCCGATGCGCTTGCGGCCGCCGCGGTCGCCGGCGTAGGCCATGCGGAAGCTGCCGTCGGTGTGCCGCCAGACCACCGGCGAGCTCACGCCGCCGCGGTCGAAGCTGTCGGTGCCCTCGAAGATGGCCCCCTCGACGACCTCGAGCTCCCCGTCGCCGTCCAGCTCGGCGAGGCCGATGCGGGTGGTGCCGCCGGCGGCCGTGAGCGTGAGCCAAGCGAGCCCCGCCTCTTGGTCCGCGCAGTCCACCCGGATGCCCCGGGCCGAATCGGCGCCAGCCGCGCCCACATCGACGGTGAAGCCGGCGGCGGTGACCGCTTGCCAGCCGTAGAGGGCGGCGGCGAAGGGCACGCCCGGGTACACCGGATCGAGCAGGCTGCCGATGTTCTCGCCTTCGATGCGAAAACGCCCCTCAGCGGCCGATTGCAGCGCCACCGAGGGCGGCGCCTCGGCCAAGGCCAGGTCCAGGGGCAGCGGCAGGGCCTCGCCGAGGTCGGTCCACCGCAGACCATCCGGGCTCTCCGCCACGCCGACGCTCCACAGGCCAGCCTCGCGGCGGCTGTACCACATGCGCCAGCGGCCGATCTCCGCGGAGATCACCGGCGCAGCGACGTCCACGCCGTCCACCTCGAACACCGGCTCGCTGTCCGACAGCAGCAGGTCGGGCCCGGTGCCCTCGGCCCGGCCGATGCGGAGCTGGCCGCCGTCAAAGGCGGTGTAGAACACCACGATGTTCCCGGTCTCGGGGTCGTAGACCGGTGCCGGGTCCGACACGCCCTCGAGCTCATGGGCCCAGGTCGGCGCGATCAGCGGGCCGTCGATGCGGCTGAACACCGTGCCGTCGGGGCTGGCGGCGGCGCCGATGCTGGGGACCGCGTCATCACCGTCGCCGACGCCATCGTAGAACAGGATGAGCAGGTCTTCGGTGGCCAGGGGGGCCGGACCCGACAGGGCGCCCGACTCCCAGCCGCTGCCGCGCGGGCTCAACAAGGGCGAAGACTCAAAAGCCCACGAGATGCTCGCCGAGCCGGTGGCGATGGCCGAGCGCAGCTCGCCCCGGTCCGAGAAGAACATGCGCCCGGGGAAGGCCGCGGGGTCGTTCATCTGGTCGATGGCCGAGGCGTCGTCGGCGTCGAGCTCCACGCCCGCGGGGCTCGGCGTCCAAGCCCGGGTATCGACGCTGGTGTAGCGCTGCAGGCCGTTGCCCTCCGGCAGCCACAGGCGCCAGGTGCCCTCGATCCAGTCGAGGCTCCACTGCTCGTCGATGAGCAGGGTGGAGCTGATGACCTGCAGGTCGTCCATCGCCGCGAGGGAGCCGTCGCCGTCGGCGTCGGTGAAGGTGGCGCGGGTGATGACGTGCTCGGGCCAGGGCTTGACGACCTTGACCTGCTCGCCGCTCAGATCGAGCACGCTGATGCTGTGGCTGGTGCGGTTGGCGACGAAGGCGTAGCCGCTCTGCTGGTGCACCTCGATGTCGATGGGGTCGGACTCGACCTCCACCCGGTCGGTGCCCTCGGCGCCCCGGTCGGCGGCGCGGGGGTTCATCGGGTCGGAGAGATCGACGAGGTGCACGTCGTCGAAGCTCTGGCGCTGCAGCGCGCCCTCGGACAGGCGCACGGCGACGAGGCCGAGATCGCCCTGGATGGCCATGCCCGCGGCGTAGTCCGGCAGGCTGAGCCGGCCGGGGTTGAGGTCGTCGATCATCTGCTCGACGTTGTCTTCGCCGACATCGCCCCAGGGGATGGCGAGCAGGTTGCTGCCGTCGAACACCTTGTAGGGGTTGGCGTTGACGACGAGCAGCACCGGATCGCCGTTGAGATCGTCGGTGAACAGCAGCTCGGTGGGGCCCGCGAGGCAGGTGCCGATGCCGATCTGGCCGAAATTGTAGATGCCGTCGGGGTACTCGGCGCAGTCGCCCACAAAGGGCAGGGGCGCGTCCACGGCGCAGCCGGCGCTGAGCAAGCCCACCGCCAAGCCGAGGCGCGCGAGGGGCGCCCGCCGGACCGAGGCGCTGGCTGCGGGGCCGAGGGCGGCGCAGCGGAGCGGCGAGGCCGCGGGACGAAGGGGCGAGGTGGGCAAGGGCGAGACCGGGCAAGAGGCCCAGCCCCCTAGCCGATGGGGCGACCGGGTTCAACCGGAGCGGCCCACCGGCGGCCCGGCCTCGCGCGGCGGACCCCCTCGGCATAGGCGCGGCGCGGAGGACGCCCATGAGACGCGGCAAGCACGCACCCCACCGCCGCCCCGAGGCCCGGCCCAGCGCCGGCCGCGCGCCCGGCCTGCGCGAACAAGCGCCCATCCGCCTCCGCGACGCCGTCGGGTCCAGCGGCGACGACCTCGACGAGAACAGCCTCGACGACGTCAAGCTCGATGAGGAGCTCCCCCGCTTCGACGGCGGGGACCTCCAGGGCGAGCCCCACGACCCAGCCGAAGACGCGGCGGACCCGCCGGAGGACGCCGAAGCCGAGCTCCAGGCGCTGTTCACCGCGCCGCCGGCCGCGCCCAGCCTCGAAGAGCCGGTGCCCGGCGTGCTCTACCTCGTGCCGACCCCGCTTGGCCACCTCGGCGACCTGTCTCCCCGCGCCCGAAAGGTGCTGCTGGGCGTCGATCTGCTCCTGTGCGAGGACACGCGGGTCAGCCGCCGGCTGCTCTCCCACATCGACGCCCACCCCAAGCTCCTGTCCTGCCACAGCCACAACGAGCGCGGGCGGGCCCAACAGGCGGTCGCGCTGCTCCAGGCGGGCCGGCGCTTGGCCTTGGTCAGCGACGCCGGCACCCCGGTGGTCTCGGATCCCGGAGAGAGCGTAGTGGACGCCGTTCTCGCCGCCGGCCTCCCGGTCTGCGCCCTGCCGGGGCCCTGCGCCGCCACCACCGCCCTGTCCGCCAGCGGCCTGCCCGCCGCCCGCTTCTTGTTCGTCGGCTTCTTGCCCCGATCCAAACCCGAGCGCGCCGCCGCCCTCGCCGCCCTGCGCGCCGAGCCCGCCACCCTGCTGCTCTACGAGTCGCCCCACCGCCTCGTGGAGGTCGCCGCCGCCCTCGCGGAGGGGCTCGGGCCCGACCGGCGCTGCTGCTTCTCCCAGAACCTGAGCAAGCGCACCGAGCGCCACCTGCGCGGCACCCTCGCCGAAGCCGCCGCCGCCTTGGCCGCCGCTCACGCCCTTCAGCCCACAGCCGGCGAGTGGACGGTGGTGGTGGAGGGGGCCCCGGCCGGCGCCGCCCCGCCGCCCACACTTGAGGGCGCGCGGGTCACGGCCTTGATCGCCGGGCTTCAGGGGGCGGGCCTCGGCGCCCGCTCCGCCCGCGATCTGGTGGCCGCGGCCTTCGGGCTCTCCAAGAAGGACGCCTACGACGCCATCCTCGCCGTCTACACCAAGGGTCCGGCGGAGAACGAGGGGCCCGGCTGAGCCAAGGCGCCGTCTGGCCCCTTGAGCGGGCTCAGCTCGCCGACTTGGGCCCGTGGATGCGCATGTTCTCGAAGACCAGCGCGGTGGCGAGGCCGGTCACCGGCAGGCTCACGAGCAGGCCGACGCCGCAGGCGAGCACGCCGACGGTGTTGATGAGGCCGATCACCAGCAGCAGCACGGCGATGTCGACCTTGCTGCCCATCGTGAGCGCCCAGGAGCCCTTGAGGGCCTCAATGGCGCCCTGGCCCTGATCGATGACGAGGTACTGCCACAGCGCGAGGCCCGGCACCAGGATGAACAAGGGGATGCCGAGCGCGCACAGCGACACGAGCACCACCAAGCCCATCAGCAGGTTGCCGAGGAAGATGTTGCCGAACCACGGCATGCCGGAGAACAGCATCCCGAGCAGGGGCGACTCGCCGCGCACCGACCCCAAGAACAAGCGGAGCATCCCGACGCCGAGGAAGGCGCTGAACAGGTTGCTGGTGATCGAGATGGCCTGGGAGGCGAGCTGCCCCACCATCGGGTCGCCGCCCGCTTGGGCGATGCCGGCCGCCACGCCGGCGCTCATCAGGCCAAAAATGAGGCCGATGCCCAGCTGAACGCCCACCGCGCCCACGAAGATCCCCGGCCGCTCCTGAAAGACGGCCCAGGCGCGGTTCATGACGCCGCTCAGGTCCCAGCGCTGCTCGTGGAAGGGGTCTCCCCCAAAGCCGCCGCCTTTGTCGAGCGAGAGCTTGCCGAGGGTCGAGCTCGGCGGGGCGTAGGGGTTAGACATGCGCGCTCCAACGGTGGAAGATCAACCGGATAGACGGTCGTTGACGGACCGGCCCACGGGGCGGGACGGAGCCCTCCACCGCGGGCCCCCAGCCTACAGCAAGCCGAGCGCCGCGTGCGCCGCCGCGAGCCGCGCCACCGGCACCCGGAAGGGCGAGCAGGACACGTAGTCTAGGCCGCACTTGTGGAAAAAGCCGACGCCGTGGGGATCGCCGCCGTGCTCGCCGCAGACGCCGACCTTGAGCCGGGCGTTGGCGTGCCGACCGCGGTCGGTGCCGATCTTCACGAGCTGGCCGACGCCCTCGTCGTCGAAGCGGGTGATGGGCGAGTCGGGGATCACACCCTGCTGCAGATAGCTGGGCATGAAGCTGCCCAAGTCGTCGCGCGAGATGCCATAGGTCATCTGCGTCAGATCGTTGGTGCCGAAGCTGAAGAAGTCGGCGTGCTTGGCGATGCTCCCGGCGACCAGGGCCGCCCGCGGCAGCTCGATCATCGTGCCGACGGCGTAGCGCAGATCGGTGCCCTGCTCGGCCATCACCTGCTCCGCCACCTCGATGATGTGCTTGCGGACGATCTCGAGCTCGGCGGCGATGCCCACCAGGGGCACCATCACCTCCACCAGCACCTCGATGCCGCGCCGCTGGCAGCTCGCGGCGGCCTCAAAGATGGCGCGCACCTGCGTGCGGTAGATCTCGGGCGTGGTCACGCCGATGCGGCAGCCGCGGTGGCCGAGCATCGGGTTGCTCTCGTGGAGCTGGCGCAGGCGCTCCTGCAGCACCTCGGTGCGCACGCCGAGATCTTGGGCGACCGAGGCGACGTCCTCGGCCTTCTCCGGCAAGAACTCGTGCAGCGGCGGATCGAGCAGGCGGATGGTCACCGGCAGGCCGCTCATCGCCTCGAAGATCTCCTCGAAAGCAGCGCGCTGCAGCGGCAAGACCTGGCTCAGGGCCCGGGAGCGGGCGCGCTGGTCGGTGGCCACGAGCATCTGGCGCATCGCGCGGAGGGCCTCGGGCTGGAAGAACATGTGCTCGGTGCGGCACAGGCCGATGCCCACGGCGCCGAGGCTGCGGGCGCGGGCGGCGTCCGGCCCGTTGTCGGCGTTGGCGCGCACCTTGAGGCGGGCACGCTGGTCGGCCCAGGACAGCAGGGTGGCCAGGGCGCCGGAGTCGGTGGGGGGCGCGAGGGTCGGGACCTTGCCCTCCATCACCTCGCCGGTGGCGCCGTCGATGGTGATCCAGTCGAGGCGCTTGATGACGGTGTCGCCGGCGTAGAACAGCTTTCGGGCGTAGTCCACGACGATCTCGGTGCAGCCGACCACGCAGGGCTTGCCCATGCCGCGCGCGACCACCGCCGCGTGGCTGGTCTGGCCGCCGCGGCTGGTGAGGATGCCCTGGCTCACGGTCATGCCCTGGATGTCCTCGGGGCTCGTGTCGGCGCGCACCAAAATGACCTGCTCGCCGCGCTCGGCCAGCTCTTGGGCCTCGTCGCTGTGGAAGACGACCCGGCCGGTGGCGGCGCCGGGGCTCGCGTCCAGCCCCTTGGCGATGACCTTGCGGGGCGCGTCGGGGTCGAGCACCGGGCGCAGCACCAGCTCGAGCTGCGCGGGATCGATGCGCCCCAAGGCCTTCTCGATGGAGATGAGCCCCTCGTTCACCATGTCGGTGGCGATCTGGACGCCGGCGGCCGGGCTGCGCTTGCCGTTGCGGGTCTGCAGCAGGTAGAGCTTCCGGGCCTCGATCGTGAACTCGATGTCCTGCATGTCGCCAAAGTGCCGCTCCAAGCGGTCCTGCAGCGCGAACAGCTGCTCAAAAACCTCGGGCATCTGCTCTTGGAGGCTCTGGCCGGGCTGCTCGGCGTCGCGGATCAGCGGCAGGGGCGTGTGGGTGCCCGCCACCACGTCTTCGCCCTGGGCGTTGGGCAGCCACTCGCCGAAAAAGCGCCGCTGGCCAGTCTTGGGGTCGCGGGTGAAGGCCACGCCCGTGGCGCTGCCCTCGCCCATGTTGCCGAAGACCATGGCCTGCACGTTGACGCCCGTGCCGATGTTGTCCGACAAGCCGTTGCTTTTGCGGTAATACCGCGCGCGGGGCGTGTTGAAGCTGCGGAAGACCGCGTTGATCGACAGCTTGAGCTGCTCGTGGGGGTCGGCGGGGAACTCGCCGAAGGACTCGACGATGACCGCCTTGAGCTCGACCACCAGCGCCTTGAGCTCGTCGACCGACAGCTCGGACTCTTCGCGGGCGCCGCGGGCCTTATCGGTGACGCGGGCGAAGCGGGTGTAGTGGATGCCGAGCACCACGTCGCCGAACATGCCGATGAACCGGCGGTAGCTGTCCCAGGCGAATCGGGGGTTTCCGCTCTTTTTGGCGAGGCCCTCCACCGTCTCGTCGTTGAGGCCGAGGTTGAGGACCGTGTCCATCATGCCGGGCATCGAGGCGGCGGCGCCGGAGCGCACGCTGAACAGCAGCGGATCGGCGGGGTCGCCGAAGCGCTTGCCGGTCAGGGCCTCGGCCTCCCCGATGCCCACCAGCGACTGAGCCCAGAGATCTTGGGGCCACTGCTCGCTATTTTGAAAGAAGTGGCGGCAGGCCTCGGTGGTGATCGTGAAGCCCGGGGGCACCGGCATGCCGAGGTTGGTCATCTCGGCGAGGCCAGCGCCCTTGCCGCCGAGCAGATCGCGCATGGTGCCGTCGCCGTCGGCCTTGCCGCCGCCGAAGCTGTAAACGTATCGGTGGGTGTTCGCGGGCTCGGCTGCGTCGCTCATGGGGACCTCGCTCATCGGGATGAACAGGACAGAGGGCGGGAGACGCGCCCCGCTAACCCGGCGCCCCCCGCCGCCGCCGGGCTAAGGTCGGAGCGGACGCCGCCCAAGCGCGCGCTGGAGGTCAGGGATGTCGCCGAGACCGCGCCAGAGCACCGCCGAACCCGCTCGCCCGGCTCGCTCAGCTTGGCGTCGCCTGCGCCATTTTGGTCTGCGCCTCGCGCCCGCGGCGGCGCTGCTCCTCGTCGGCTGCGGCTGCCCCGACTTTGACGACATGGTGGTCGGCGATCCCGACGGCGTGGCCAACGCCTGGGACCGCGGCGTGGTCAGCCAAGGCATCCACAATTTTGAGGCCTGGTCGGGCCTCGACGGCGTCTGCGTCAGCGGCGTGGACGTCCGGGCCGAGATCAACGGCGGGCTGGCGATGGGCCGCTACTACGGGCCCCGCAACGCCATCGAGGTGATCGCCGGCGCGGAGTCCTCCACCACCGTGCACGAGCTCTGCCACGCCTGGGACAACCGCGAGGGCTATGTCTCGGTCGAGATGCCCGAGAAGCTCCCGGTGGATCGCATCACGGCCGCCCTCTACCCCACCCGCCAAGCGCAGCTCCGCGAGAGCTTCGCGCGGCTGTGCGAGCGGGGGCCCCACGGCCTCGAGCTCACCCGCACCATCGAGGACCGCTGCGGCCTGCAGATGGAGCACCCTGCGCAGACCTTCGTGCTCGACGAGGTCTTCGCCGCCGCGCCCCGCTCGGGAGCGCCCGCTTCGGTGGGCAGCCTGCGCCTCCTGCCCCGCTCCCTCGACGCCTTCGTCGGCGACCGCGCCCTGTTTCAGCTCGCGAGCGGCGCCGAGACCGTGACGCTGCTGCTGCGCGATCCCCCGCCGGACCCGAGCGAAGAGAGCCTCACTGACGTCATTGACACGCTGAGCTACCACCTCGTCACGGTCGATCCCGCCACCGGCCTCGCCCGCGGCCAGCGGCGCTTCCAGGCCGACGCCGCCACGCCCTCGAGCGCCATGCGCCTCGTGGACAGCACCGAGGCACCCCTGTTCCTCTGGCGCCAGAGCGGCGGACAAACCTTGGCTTTTCGCGTGATCGAGGCTACAGGCGCGCTGGTCGAGCTCCCCACGTGGTGGGCCGACATCGGCGTGCAGCCGCCCACCGGCGAAGGCGGCGGGGTGCTGGTGGGCCGGGTCGCCCTGGTGCCCTTGGGCGCGGACGCCGCCGAAGCCCAGGGAAAAGCCTGGATCGCCGTAGACATCTTCACCGGGCGCGAGGTCGAGCACCCGGCCCTCGAGGGCGTGGAGCTCAGCGGGCCCGCCGACGACCTTTATGTAGGCGCCTTACCAGACGGCGGGATCTTACGGCGCTTTGGCCGATGGGAGGTCAACCACGCCCCGGCCCCGGAGGGCGCGGTGGGCGGCGTGACCGGGGCCCAGGCCTCGCTCGCCCTCTGGCGCGAAGACACCGGCTGGACCCACCCCGAGCTCGACGCCTACGACGTCGCCCGCCCGA
>CANHON010000078.1 GCA_947462115.1 Deltaproteobacteria bacterium
GGCAGGCCGGGATGCACAGGGCGTTGCTGGCGTTGGCGTCGGCGTAGCTCTGCACCTGCGGCTCGTTGAGGCCGCTCGCGTAGAAAATGGCGTCCTGCTGGGCGGTCTCGGGGGTATAGCGCAGGTGGATCCGCGTGAGGTAGTGCTGGTCGGTCTCGCCCACAAAGCCGAGCGCGGCGAGATCTTCCGGTAGTAAGCTCACGCCGCTGCAGGGGTTGCAGTCATAGGGCCCGCCGGCCCACTCCACCGCCCACGCGGCCCGGCCCGCGGCCTCCCAGCCCGGCCGAAAGCGGGTCTCATAGAAGGCGCCGAAGTCGTCGACCCCAGGCTCGCCCCAGATGCACTGGTCGGGCACCGTGAACTCGGGGTAGCTGCTGATTCCCGCCCGGTTCCCGCGGGGGCCCCGGTCGAGGATCACGTAGGTGACCATGTTCTGTTCGCCCGGGACGCTGAGGGCCGCCATGCGGATGGGGATGGTCAGGGTCGGGCTGGTGTAGCGGACCTGCAGCGGCGGCAGGGCCGAGCCGTCCGCCACGCTCGCGCCCTCGCTGACCTGCGCGGCGAGGAAGTACATGCCCTCGGCGATGTAGTCTTCGAGGGCCGGCAGCACCGCGGGCGCCACTTGGTAGCCGTGGTCGGTGAGCCACGTGAACAGCGCGCTGGACTCGGTCGCGGACAGCATCGTGATGGCGTAGTCGCCGACGAGGTACTCCGCCTCCACGGTGACGGTGCCGCTGGTGGACCCGTCCCCGCCGCCATCGCTGCCGCCATCGGCGTCGCCGCCGCCGCTCCGCTCGGGCGGGCTGCAGCCGGCGTCGGGCATGCGGAGCACCCCGGTGGTGCCGGAGAGCCGCGCGAAGATCTCGCTGTCGAGCACCGCGATGTCGCCCTCGGCCAACAAGGCCGGCACCGGCAGGATGAGCGAGAAGTCCTGGGGGGTGCCCTGCGGGTTGATGGAGACGGTGAAGGTGGTCAGGTCCCCTTGGCGCACCAGGGCCACCTGGGCCGTGTCGAAGCCGAGCGGCTCGGGCAGGCCGTTGGCGATGGCCGGGCAGGCGGCGGCGGGCGCTGATCCGAGCGCCCCGAGGCCCAGCAGGGTGAGGGCGCCGAGGCGGGCGAGGGGCGTGGTCATGGGGGCTCCGGGGCGGAGGGACGTCAAGGGAGGTGTCCGCCCGCTGCTGCAGCCTAGCCGCTGGGAGGGGCGTCTTCTTCTCGTGGGCCGGCCCGATCTCCGATCTGGATCAGGTCCCCGCGCCATCGGCCCCGCCCGCCGCCGCTGTTTCGGGGGGCGGAACGGCCGCGCGCCGCGGAGACCCCCTCTTGACAGCAGGTTGACGTGCAGCGTGCCAAGGTCGCGGTCCGGCCGCGCCCCCCGTGCTCTTCCGCTCCTGCTCCCCAGAGGTCTTGATGTCTGCTGCCCTTCGCTCTGCTCTGCTCCTGATCACCCTGGCCGCCGGCTGTGAGCCGGTCATCCCCGAGGTCAAGGGCGCCGACGGTGCCCTGGCCGATGGCGGTGATGGGGCGGCGGACGGCGCCGACGGCACCACCGACAGCGGCGGCGCCGATGGCAGCGCGGATGGCAGCGTCGACGGCAGCGCGGACGGCGGCGGGGACGGCGCGACCGACACGGGCGGCGCCGACGGCGGCGCGGGCGGCGGCGGCGACAGCACCGACCCGGTCCCCAGCGCCTACGAGGGCAGCTACGACGGCGGGGTGACCGCGACGGCGGCGGGGGACTGGGGCACTTTTGTGATGTGCGAGGGCTCCGGCGCCTATGTCGTCAACGTGGATGGGCTGCTGACCGCCAACTTCGCATGCGAGGGGGATCGCGGCCCCGACTACACCTGGGAGGTCGATGGCGCGGTGGACAGCGGCGGGGTGGTCTCGGCCACGGCCCTGCTGTCGGACTCCTGGGGCGGGCCGCCCATCGACTGCACGCTGGAGGGGGAGATCGGCGGCCGCGGTGAGCTCAGCGTCCACTGCGACGCCGAGGTCAGCTTCGGCGGCGGCGGCGGCGGCGGCACCTTTGACCTGAGCGTGGACGGCTGGGGCAGCTGAGCCCGACGCCGGACCCGCCGCGCCGATAGGGGCGGGCGGGGGTGGACATGGGCGGGCTCGGGCCGGCGGAGAGGGGTGCAGGGCAGCGCGGCGACCGGGTGGCGGCCGCGGAGCTCGAAGGCAGCCCGGTGGGCGCGCCCTCTTCCAGCGCGCTGAGCGCCTTTGCCGAGCGGCTGCTGCTCTCCGACCGGCTGGTCGACAAGCTGGCGCCGCTGGACCGCGGGGCGGTGGCGGGCGCGGGCCTCGCGGGGGGCCGCCCACCCGAGGCGCCCGGACGACCCGAGGCGCTGCGCTTCGCCCCGCGCGGGCTGCGGCCGCACAAGCCGAGCGACGGGGCGTTGGCCGACGCTGGGGCCCGGGCAGCGCTGCTGCACGACTTCGCCAACCACGAGCTGCTGGCCGTCGAGCTGATGGCCCTGTGCTTGCTGCGCTGGCCCGAGGCGCCGCTCCCCTTTCGGCGGGGGCTGGCGGCGGTGATCCACGAGGAGCAGCGGCACCTGCAGGGCTACATCGACCGGATTGGCGAGCTGGGGGCCTCTTTCGGCGATCACCCCCTCAACGGCTTCTTCTACCGCGCGCTCGCCGGCGCCCCTTCGCCCCTGGCCTTCATCGAGGGCATGAGCCTGGTGCTGGAGCAGGCCAACCTCGACTTCTGCCAGTACTGGGCCGGGCGGCTCCGGCGGCTCGGCGATGGCCAGAGCGCGGACCTGCTCGACGCGGTGCGCGAGGACGAGATCGGGCACCTCCGCCACGGCCTGCGCTGGTCGCGGGCCTGGCGCCCGGCGGGCGAGGACGACTGGGCGCGGCTCGTGGCCCAGGTCGAGCCGCTGGGCTTGGGGCGCTGCCGGGGGCCGGTCTTCGACGCCGAGGGGCGGGCGCGCGCGGGCCTGTCCGCCGAGGCGATTCGCTCTTTGGCCCTCCACGGGCGCTCCCGCGATCGGCCTCCCGCGGTCTGGTCCTTCGACCCGGGCGTCGAGGCGGCGGCCCAGGACCTCGCGCGGGGGCGGCGGCCGGGGCCGCCTTCGGGGCCAGCGGCGGCGCTCAAGGGCGATCTGGCGGCGGTCCCGCTCGCGCTGATGAGCGATAACGACGTAATTGTGGTGCCCCATGCCCCGGCCGAGGACTGGCTGGCCCACCTGCGGGCGGCGGGGCTGCCGGCGGTGGAGTGGGTGAGCGAGCCCGCGGCCTTGCGGGGGCGGGCGCTGGGGCCCAGCCGACCCTGGGGCTGGCCGGGCGCGCCGCGCTGGGCCGATGCTCCGCCCGATCCTCAGCCGGATCCGCATCTTTGGAGCAAAGCATGGGCGGCGGAGCGCGCGCCAGCGGTGCGGGCGGCCCTGGGGCTCCCGGCCGAGGGCTGGCCGCGGGTGGTGCGCTCGGCCGAGGCGCTGGACCTCGCGGTGGCCGAGCTCGGGGCCCAGCACGAGATCCTGCTGCTGCGCGCCCCTTTTGGCGCGAGCGGTCGGGGGGCGCAGCGCTGGACCGGCCCGCCGAGCGCGGCCCAGCGGCAGTGGGCGCGGCGGGCCCTGGCCGAGCAGGGCGCCTTGGTGCTGAGCCCTTGGCTGGCCCGGGCGCTGGACCTGTCCTGCCACGCCGACCTCAGCCCCGAGGGCCGGCTGGTGATGCGCGGGCAGGTCCGCTTTCACAATGACGCACAGGGGCGCTTTTTGGGGGCGAGCACCCACGCGCCCCAGCTCGATCTGCCGCCGGCCTTGGCGCGGGCCTTGGCCGAGGCCGCCGGGGTGGCGGGCGGTCCGGCCGGGCTCGGCGCGGCGGTGCTGGAGGCGCTGCGGCCGGCGCTCGTGGCCGCGGGCTACCACGGGCCCTTGGGCCTCGACCAGCTCCTCTACGCGGTGGATCAGCGCCCCGCCGTTGATCGCACGGCCGAGCCCGCGACGGGCCCCTTCGCCTGGCTGCCCCTGGTCGAGCTCAACGCCCGCTTCACCTTCGGACGGATCGCGCTGGCCTTGCGGGGCCGCCAAGCCCCCTCGGCGCGGGGGCGGCTGCGGCTGGGCCCGGCCGCGCTCCTCCGGGAAAAGCTCGACCTCCAACGGGCGCCCCATCCCCGGATGGACGGGCAGGGGCGCATCGTGGAGGCCGTTGTGCCGCTCACCGACCCTCGGCGCGCCACCCAAGCGGCGGCGGTCTGGGTGGTGGCGGCGGACGCGGCGGGGCTGCGGACCGCCGAAGCGGCCCTGGGCCTGCCGCCCGCGCTGCTCTAGGGCGCGGCGTAGAGGTCGAGGGCGTACTCGACCGAGAAGCCGCTGATGTCGAGGGTGCCGGCGTCGGTGCTCTCGATGGTGTCGCCGTCGTAGGTGCCGCTCCAGCCCACCGCGTAGTCGCCGAGGAAGGGGACCTCGATGTTGAGGTTGCCGTCGATGGTGTCGCTGCTGGAGGACACGCGGTCGGCGTCGAGGGTGGCGGCGATGGTGCCGACGAAGGACAGCGGGCCGGTGAAGGTGCAGTCGGCCGCGCCCACGATGATCGGCGAGGCCTCCTCGTCCACCGTGAAGGTCACGGCGCCGGTGCAGGTGTCGGAGCCGATGGTGTCGGAGGACAGGTCGAGGGTCAGGTCGCCGGTGAACTCCCGGGGGCCGGCCGGCTCGGGGTCGGGGTCCGGGTCGGGCTCGGTGTCGGCGTCGGTGTCCGCATCGCTGTCGGCGTCGCTGTCGGCGTCGCTGTCGGCGTCGCTGTCGGCGTCCGCGTCGCTGTCGGCGTCCGCGTCGGCTTCGCCGCCATCGGCGACCTCGCCGCTTTTGCCGTCGTCGGCGATCGAGGGCGCGCAGGCGGCGGCGGAGAGGGCGAGCAGCAGCCAGAGGCCGCGGGTGGAGGAGGGGAGGGTCATGTCGGCTCCATCGGCGAGGGGGGATGCGGCGCAGGGGCAGGCGCGGTCGGTCCGCGGGGCGTGCGCAGCGGGCCGGTCGATGATGCCTCTGCTCGCCACCATCCGCCGCCGGGCCGCTGCGTCTGACCAAAACTTGTCGATTGGGCGCGGGTACAGCCGCCGATCAACCGGCGGCGACGAAGCCGCGGAACTTTGACAGGTAGTTGATAAAGACTTCACTGACGCTGTTCTGCTTGAGGTGCTCCGCAGTGAACGGGGGGCGGCTGGGCGTCTCGCCGCGCTCCAGCTGCGCGGCCCAGTCCTGGTGGCCGATCGCCGCTTTGCCCACCGCGACCGCGTCGGCCCCGAGCGCGAAGGCGCGATCGACGTCCTCGGCCGTCCAGATCGCCCCGGCCGCCACCAGCGCCACCTGCTCGCCCACGGCCGCGCGGAACAGGGGGATGGGGTGCTGGTCGGGGCGCTTGGCGGTGTTCTTGGCGCAGTCCCACAGGCTGAGGTGGAGGAAGTCCACGCCGTCCTCGGCGAGCCAGGCCGCCACTTGGAGGCTCTCGTCCAGGTCGAGGCCCTTGGCTTGGCCCATGTCCTCGGGGCTCAGGCGGACGCCGAGGATGAAGCCGGGGCCCGTCGCCGCCCGGACGGCGCGCACGCTCTCGCGCAGGAGGCGGGCGCGGTTCTCGAGCGAGCCGCCCCACTGGTCGTCGCGGGTGTTGGACACCGTGCTCAGCGCCTGGCCGAGCAGGTAGCCGTGCGCGGCGTGCAGCTCGACGCCGGCGAAGCCCACCGCCTCCACCCGCGCCGCGGCGGTGGCCTGCTCGGAGATCACGGCCAGCAGGCGCTCCTCGGTGGCGGCCTCCGGGGGCACGAAGCCCTTGCTGGCCTCCTCGAAGCGGCTGAGGCTCCAGGTGGGCTGGCCGGTCAGCGCGCGATCGGCCCGGGCGCCGCCGTGGAATAGCTGGACGAGGCCGGCGGCGCCGCGGGCGGCGAGGCCCTCGACGAGGGGGCGCAGGGCTGAACACTGCTCAGCCGTGGCGACGCCGAGCTGCCCCGGCCACGCCTGCCCATCGGGGTGGACATAGGCGGCGCAGGTCTCGATCACCTGCAGGCCGCCGTCGGCGCGGCTCAGCAGCCAGTCGCGCTCCGTGTCCGACAGCCGGCCCTGATCGGGCGACTGCAGGTTGGTGAGGGGCGCGAGCCAGAGGCAGCCCGGGAGCGCGCGGCCCCCGCGCAGGGGCAGCGGCCCCGACCACGTGGGGGTGTGTGCCTCGGCTGTGGCGTGCTGCGGGTCATTCTCGGGCATGGTCGGCTCCGTGGGTGGCGGGGGCGGGCGCGGCGCGGCGGCTGGACATGCGCCCCCGATCGGCGCACCATAACCGCCACCGTCGGTCGCCCTGGCCGGCCCGCCCACCGCCCCACCGCTGGAGCGCCCTGTGCCCGAGGGGCCGAGCCCACGCCTGCGCGCCCTGCTCGCCGCGCCGCCCTGGGGTGGGATGGTCGTGCTGCTCGTCGTTTTCGAGCTGCTGCTCTCGGTGGCCGACCTCGCCTTCGGCCCCTGGGGCCAGATGCACTGGGAGGAGCTGTTCAACGTGCGGGCGGGCTTTCAGGCGGCCTGCGGGCACGTGGCCAGCCTGGAGACCTTGCAGTACCGCACCTTCTGCGGGGGCTGCACCGCCGAGGCGGTGGTCGCCGCCCCGCTGTTCTTGGCGCTCGGCCCGACGGTCCTGGTGTGGAAGATCATGCTCTTGGGCTTCTACGCCGGCATCCTCGCGGGGGGCGCGCTGGTGCTTCGGCGCATCGGCGGCCCGGCGGGCGGTCCGGCGGGCCTCGCGTGGGTGGGCCTGAACATGGCCGCGCCCGGCTGGTACCGAGAGCTCATCCACACGGGCTGGGGCAACCACCTGGAGAGCGCCGCCTTCCCCTTGTTGGCCTTGGCCCTGCTGCTTCGACGGCCCTGGGCCGGGCCAACCCTGCCCGAGGCGCCCCGCGGGGCCCTGGACGGGGCGTGGCGGGGCTGCGTGGCGGGCCTGCTGCTGGGTGCTGGGCTTTGGTTCTGCCAGACCAGCGCTTGGGGCGCGCCTTTGGTGCTGCTGGCCCTGCTCGACGCGCCGGGCTGGCGGGGGCGCCTCGGCGCGGCGCTGGGCTTGTTGCCGGCGGCGGCGGCGGGCGCTTGGCCGGCCTGGGCCTACTACCGGGATCGGCCGGGGGACACCGAGGCCACCCTCGACTGGTGGAGCGCGATCTCGGTGGCGCCCCCGGGCCGGCTGGTGGACTGGCTCTGGGGCCCCTACCTGCGGTCGCACCTCTGGGATCCGCCCGACTACGGCGATCAGGCCCTCGGGGGCGCCTACTGGTTCGGGCTCTGGGCGCTGGCGCTGCTCGGCATGGGCCGCTTGCTCCTGCAGCGGGCCTTCGGCGCCGACCGGCCGAGCTGGATCGGCGCCCTGGTGGTGCCCGGCTGCCTCACCGTGCTGATCGGGGTCTATGCCCTGCGCTTTGACCTCTGGGGCAACCTGCCGGATCTCTACGTCAACGGGGCCTTCAACCTGCGCTATCGGACGCCGCTCATCCCCATCCTGGGGCTCGGCGCGGCGCTCGGCGCGGGCTGGCCCTTTCGCGGCGCGGCCCTGCGGTGGGGGAGCCGGGCGGCCCTGCTCGGCCTCGTGGCCCTGGGCGTGGGGCTGCGGCTCGGCCAGTACCACGCGCCCAACCTGCAGCTCATCGGGCTCCGGGCCTACCTCCACGACGGCTGGGCCGACAAGGTGGTGCCCTTGGGGCAGCCGCCGCAGCCGCTGCTCCGGGCCCAGGGGCGGCCGGTGGACATCGACGCGGCGCTGGCCTTCGCGACGGACCACGAGGACCCTTTGGCGGACTGCCGTCTGGATCATCGTTTTGAGCTCGGCAGGCGGATCGGCCTCGCGGCGGCGGAGGGCCAGCTGGCGGCGGTGGCGGGCCGCCTCGACGCGGCGCTGCGGCTGCCGGGCGGCGAGGGCGAGCGCGCGCTGCTGGTGGACGGGCTGGCCAAGGCCCTGCTCGATGACCAGGGGCGGGCGGCCCCGGGCCTGGCCGAGACCCTGGTGGCATTGGACGCCATCGGCGCGGCGGCGGGGGCGCCGGGCTTCGGGGCGGCGGTGGGCGAGGCGGCGGGCGCGCGGGCCCACGGCGCGTTCCACGACGAAGAGGACGCGCTGCACGTCGCTTCGCTGCCTCCATCGGTGTGGCTCGGCCTCTGCCGTGGGCGGGGGCGCTGGCGGGTGGTGGCGGAGGCCGAGGCCGGGCGACGCCCGCCGGGCGACCGGCTCCCGCCCGAGGTGACCCGAACGGAGGCGGGGCGCTGCCTCGGGGGCGACCCCGTCGACGCGGCGGCCTACGCTTCGGGGGTCGGCGAGGCCTGGGCCCGCTACGGCGGCTGCGGCGGCGCGGCCGAGGCGCGCCTGCTCGCCTTCTTGGGGCCCGAGGCCGCTTCGGAGGCCGCCGTCGGTGGCCTCGCGGCGGGCTGCGCGCGGCTGCGCTGAGGTCCCCGCCGGTTTCATCGCGGCCTTTGGCGCCTCATGCTCGCTGGGGGCGGTGCCGTATCGGGGCCGAGGGGGCGCGATGGCCTCCGCTGGAGGTCCGATGGCCCGGCTTCGGGTGCACCGCGATGGCGAGCTGCTGGTCGAACATCGGCTTTCGGTGGGTCGAAACACCGTCGGGCGGGCCGATCACAACGATCTGGCCCTGCCGGGCGACACCATCAGCCGCGTCCACTGCCTCATCACCGGCGGGCCCGAGGGCTGGCTGGTGCTCGACCGGAGCCGCCACGGGCTGCGGGTGGACGGGCAGGCGGTGGTGGGGCGGGCGGCCCTCCGCTCCGGGGCGCGCATCGGCGTGGGCCCCTTCGAGCTGGAGTTCAGCGAGGAGGGCGGGGCGGTCGAGGCCACCGCGGCCCCGAGCCCCGAGCGCGGCCACGAGCAGCTCCAGTCCGATGGCCCGGGGCAGATCAGCGTAGAGCGAGCCTTTTTGCGCATCAAGACCGGGCCGATGGCCGGCGAGGCCTTCGCCCTGCAGCGGGCGCGGGTGGGCGTGGGCGGGCCCGGCTCGGCGCTGGTGGTGGCCAAGGAGGGCTTGGCCGCGCAGCACAGCTTCCTGCGGGTCAGCCGCGGCCGGGTGATGGTGGAGCCCGGCGCGGGCCCGGCGCTCATCGGCGGCGAGCGGGTGCGGGACATCACGCCGATCTTGCCGGGCGAAGAGCTGCGGCTCGGCGGCCTGCTCGCCACGGTGGAGCTGCGCCGCGAGGGCGCGACCGCGCTGGTCGGCCGCTTCGGCGCCCTCCGGGGCCAGAGCCCGCCGATGCAGCGGCTGATGGGCGCGCTGCGCCGCATGGCTGGCCACCACTACACCGTGCTGGTCGTCGGAGAGAGCGGGACGGGCAAGGAGCTGATCGCCCGGGCCTTGCACGATCACAGCCCCCGCGCCGGCGGACCCTATGTTCCCCTCAACTGCGGCGCCGTCTCGCCCCAGCTGTTCGAGTCGGTGCTGTTCGGCCACGAGAAGGGCGCCTTCACCGGGGCGGACGCCCGCAGAGACGGCGCCTTTCACCACGCCGCCGGCGGGACCTTGTTCTTGGATGAGGTGGGGGAGCTGCCGGAGGAGACCCAAGCCAAGCTGCTCCGCGCCCTGGAGACCGGCGAGGTCCGCCGGGTGGGCTCGGGCGAGGTGAGCTGGCCGGACGTGCGCATCGTCGCGGCCACCAACCGCGACTTGCCGCGAATGGTCCGGGAGGGCCGCTTTCGCGAGGATCTGTACTTCCGGCTGGCGGTGCTGTCGGTGGAGGTGCCGCCGCTGCGGGAGCGCATGGACGACCTTCCGCTTCTCGTCTCGACGCTCTGCGAGGGCATCCATCCCTCGCTTCAGGTGAGCCCCGCGGGCATCGACCTGCTGCTGTCCCACCGGTGGCCCGGCAACGTGCGCGAGCTGCGCAACGTGCTCACCCGCGCCTGGGTGATGGGCGGGAGCCCCATCGAGCCCGAGCACCTCGCCCTGCAGGGCCCCAGCCGCGCCCCGCCGCCGCCCGCCTCGGTCCGCTATGCCGCGCCGATGCCACCGATGCCGCCGATGCCGCCGATGGCACCGATGCCGCCGATGCCGCCCGAGGGCCTGCTGGCCCGCGACGAGCCCGAGCGGGCCACCCTGCAGGCTCTGCTGGATCGGCACGGAGACAACCGCTCGGCGGTGGCGCGGGAGCTCGGGGTGCCCCGCACCAGCCTCAACTACCGGCTGCGGCGGGCGGGGCTGGCCTGAGCGACCCCCTCAGCCCCGGCGGGTGTGCGCCTCCAGCAGGTGCTCCTGGGCGGAGTGCGGGCGCGGGCCCACGGGCGCGCGGCGTCGGTAGGTGCCGTTGGGCAGCAGGGTCCAGGTCTGGGCGTCGTCGCGGTCGTAGAGCTCGAAGACCTCCTCGCGGATGCGCTGCTTGAGCTTGTGATCTTCGATGGGGAAGGCGAGCTCGACGCGGCGGTACAGGTTGCGCTCCATCCAGTCGGCCGAGCCCAAGATCATCAGCTCGTCGCCGCCGGCGTGGAACCAGTAGCAGCGGCTGTGCTCCAAGAAGCGGCCGACGGTGCTGTGCACTTGGATGGTCTCGCTGAGGCCCGGCACGCCTGGCCGCAGCCGGCACATGCCGCGGATCTTCAGCCGGATCGGCACCCCGGCCTGGCTCGCCCGGTACAGCGCGGCGATGAGGCCGGGATCGACCAGGGCGTTGAGCTTGACGGCGATGCCGGAGGCCCGCCCCGCGCGCGCCGCTTCGGCCTCGTCCTCGATGCGCCGCAGCAGCGCCTTGTGCAAGGTGAATGGCGACTGGAGGAGCTTTTTCATCGGCACCGCTACGCCGATGCCGGTGAGCTGGTTGAACAGCTCGTGCACGTCGGCGCCGAGGTCGGGGTCGCAGGTCATGAAGCTGAGATCGGTGTAGGCCTTGCTCGTGCCGGGGTGGTAGTTGCCGGTGCCGAGGTGCAGGTAGCGGCGGAGCTTCTCGCCCTCGCGGCGCACCACCATCAGCGCCTTGGCGTGCGCCTTGAACCCGACGATGCCGTAGACCACGCTGGCCCCGGCGTCCTTGAGCCGGGTGGCGATCTCGATGTTGTCCTCTTCGTCGAAGCGGGCGCGCAGCTCGATGACCACGGTGACCGCCTTGCCGCGCCGGGCGGCGTCGATGAGCGCCTCGGTCACGCCGGACTTGAGCACGGTCCGGTAGAGGGTCATCTTGATGGCGAGCACATCGGGGTCGCTGGCCGCCTGCCGGAGCAGCTCGAGGATCGGGCTGAAGCTCTGGTAGGGGTGGTGGAGCAGCAGGTCCCCTTCGGAGATCGTGCGGAAAATATCGTCGCTCTGCTTCACTCGGCTGGGTACGCTGGGCACGAAGGGCCGGAACTTGAGGTCGGGGCGGTCGACCATGTCGTAGAGGGCGGCCAGCCGGTTGAGGTTGACCGGCCCGTTCACCCGGAACAGGTGCCGCTCGTCCAGGTTGAACTGGTGCAGCAAGAACCGCACCTTGTGGCTCTCGACGGTGTCGGCGACCTCGAGGCGCACCGCCTCGCCGAAGTTGCGGCGGGGCAGCTCGAGCTGAAGGGCGCTCAGCAGGTCTTCTTCTTCTTCTTCGTCCACCCACAGGTCGGAGTTGCGGGTGACCCGGAATTGGTGGCAGCCCCGCACCCGCATCCCCGGGAACAGGCGCTCGACGTTGGCGTGGATGACCGAGCTGATCATCACGAACTCGTGGGGGGCCGAGCAGAGCTCCGGCGGCAGGCGGATCAGGCGCGGCAAGCAGCGCGGCACCGCCACCACCGCGAGGCCGATGCCCCGCTTGAAGGCATCTTGGCCATCCAGGCCCACAATGAAGCTCAGCGCCTTGTTCTGGACCGTGGGGAAGGGGTGGCTCAGGTCCAGGCCCAGCGGGGTGAGCACCGGGAGGGCCTGCTCTTCAAACCAGCCCTCCACCCACCGGCGCTGCTCGGGGCTGAGCTGGGTGCGGCGCCGGAGCAGCACGCCCTCGTCCGCCAGAGCGGGCAGCAGCACGCTGTTGAGGTGGCGATACTGGTCGGCGATCAGCTCGTGGAGCTCCTGGCTGACCCGCCGGAGCAGCTCGGGCAGGTCGCTGGTGTCGGTGGCGCGGCGGGCGACCTCGAGGTCGAGGCCCGACAGCAGCGCCGCCACCCGCACCTCGTAGAACTCGTCGACGATGCGGCTGACGATGGTGAGGAAGCGCAGCCGCTCGAGCAGCGGCACGCTCGGGTCCTTCGCCTGGGCCAGCACCCGCCGATGAAACTGGATGAGGCTCAGCTCTCGGTTGAAGAGGTGGGCCGGATCATCGGCCGCCGGCAGCGTCGCGGGCGGCGGGGGCCGGAGGCCGGGAGGGCAGGGGGCGGGCCAGATGGCGGGCATGGGGGCTCCGGGCGGGGCGCGCCGGGCCGCCACGCGGGGCCGCGGCAGGGTGCCCGCGCGCTGCGGGCCATCTAACGGGGGCGGCCCGCGGCGGTCGCTTCAGCGCAGGGGGCTCAGGCCAGGTCGGCCGCCGGGCGGCAGGGCGAGCGGGCTCAGCTCGAAGCGCGGGCGGGCTTCGCTGGCGCGGGGGGCGAGCGTCGGCGCCGCGTCGCGGGTGGCGACGAAGATGCGGTTGCGGATGTACTTGGTCGGACCTTCGGTCTCGCCGGTGGGCCGGAGGAAGCTCAGGTCGAGGGTCTGGCCCTGCACCTCCCACAAGAAGGTGCGCGGGCCGTAGGGCACGAGCGCGCGCTCGTAGGGGATCCGCGCGCTGTCGAGCAGCGGGCAGTCGACCACGAGGGTGCCGTCCGCTTCGCTCACCCGGATCGGCCCGGCGTTGAACGCGTCGGTGTAGTCGCCCACAAAGTCGGCCCACAAGCTCGGGTCGGGCTCCAGCGTCGGGCCCTCCCGCAGCGGACCGAGGGCGTCGGTGGCCTGCAGGGCCGCGTTCACGGTGGCGCTGAGGTCGGCCCCATAGCTCGCGATGAGAACACTTACCACGACGTTATCTTCGGGGATCATCACCAGGGCGCTGGTGTGGCCCAAGGTGTTTCCGCCGTGGTCGATGCGCCGCTTGTCGCTCCACTCGGTCTCCGACACGCCGAAGCCCTCGTCGATGAACAAGGCGTAGCCATAGCCCTGGATCGGCTCGGGGTAGTAGCCGAGGTCGACCTGGGTCGTGGTCATCGCCACGCGGCCGGCCTCGGGCAGCACCGCGGGGGCGCCGCCGAGCAGGGCCTCCCCCCACAGCGTCATCTCGCGCGGGGTGCACCACACGAAGCCGGCGGGGCGGGCGAAGGCCGGGTCGTAGGTGTCGGGCCCGATGTCGCGGGGCCGCCCACCGGGGCCGATGCCGTTGCCGACGCTATAGTCGCCGTCGGCGAAGGCCTCCGCGCCGCGGGCGGTGCAGCGCGCCATGCCGAGGGGCGCCATCAGGTCGTCCTGCAGCATGTCGGCCCAGGCCCGGCCCTCGACGTCGAGGGTCTCGGAGAGCAGGGCAGCCATCGAGAAGTTCGGGTTGGAGTAGTTCCACAGCTCGCCGGGGTCGGCCAGCTTGTAGGCCTCGGCGGCGAAGGCCCCGTAGGCGTCCCCCCGCAGGTCGGCGTCGTCGGGGGTGCCGGCCCAGTCGAGCCAGTCGACCATCCCGCCCTGGTGGCTCAGCAGGTCGTGCAGGCGCGCCGTGCTCAGCTCGGGGGAGAGGGCCGGCGACCAGTCGGGCAGGTGGGTGGAGATGCGGTCGTCGAGGCCGATCCGGCCCGCGTCGATCTGCTGCATCAGCAGGCCCGTGGTCAGGCTTTTGGTGGTGGAGCCGATGGCGAACAGGGTGTCGGGGGTCGCGGCCCGGCCGCTGTCGGGGTCGGCCTCGCCGATGGCCTCGGCGAACAGCAGCTCGCCGTCTTTTCGCACCGCCACCGAGATGGCGTAGGCCCCGGTGGCCGCTTGGTCGGCGGCCATGGCCGCGCGCAGCCCTTCCCAGCCGTCGGGCCCGCCGCCATCCCCGCCGCCATCCCCGCCGCCGCCGTCGCCGCTGTCCGCGGTGCCATCGGCCCCGCCGTCTGCGGTGTCTTCCGCGCCGCCGTCCGCGCCGCCGTCTGCGCCGTCCCCCGGGTCTTTGGGATCACCGCTGCAGCCGAGCAGCAGCATCGAGACGAGCGCGGCGCGGGCCGCGGGATCGAGCGAGGACAGGCGAGGGGACATGGCGGCTCCACGGTGGGCTGGCTCAAGGGGTGCGCGCGCGGCGGAGGATGTCAAGGGGCATGGGCGCGGTCGGCGGCTCGTCGGCGGCGCCGTCCTCCCACAGCCGCCAGTCGTCGGCGTCGAGGTCCCAGGGGGCGAGCCCGTCGACTTGCACGACCAGCGCGGTGATGTTGTCGGTGCTTCCGTTGGCCATCGCTTGATCGCTCAGCCAGCGGGCGGCCTGGGCGGGGTCGGCGGCCCGGCCCAAGATCTCGGCGAGCTGGGCGTCCCGCACCGCGCCGTGCACCCCATCGCTGCACAGCAGGAGCCGCTCACCGGCCTCCAAGGCGAAGCTCCCGCTGTCGATGCCCTTGTCGATGCGCACGCCCTCGTCGTCGCCGAGCCCGCGCGAGCCGAAGATGAAGCTCTGGGTGAGGCTCTCGGGGTTGAGCGGCGCCGGCCGGCCGTCGCGCCGGGCGAATTCGCCGCGGGTGTGGTCCTGGGTCA
>CANHON010000079.1 GCA_947462115.1 Deltaproteobacteria bacterium
CGATGGTCTCGCTGAACAAGAAGGGCCGCTGCTGGGCGAGCGAGGTGCTGGCCTGCCAGGCGCGGAGCTGGCTGCGCGACAGGTCGGCGCAGGACTCGGGGCCGGATCCCACCCACACCGCGCCCTCTGGCGGATCGACGATCCGACTCAAGACCTTGATCAGCGTGGACTTCCCGGAGCCGGTCCGGCCGAAGACCCCCACCACCTGACCGGGCTCGACCGTGAAGCGCAGGTCGTTGAGCACCGGGCGGTCCGGCTCATCGCTGTAGGCGAAGGTCAAGCCCCGCACGTCGATCCAGGGCGCGCCCCGGGTCGGCGCCGGCGCCGCGCTGGGGCCCTCGGGCTGGTCGCGGGGGGTGTCCAGCAGGTCAAAGATGCGCTGCACGCTGACGCTGCCGCGCTGAAACACCGAGAGCATCCAGCCCATTGACCGCAGCGGCGGCAGCAGGATGCCGAGCAAGGTGGCGAAGGCGGCGACATCCCCAACCGAGAGGGCGCCGGCCACGGCCATTGGACCGCCGACGTAGAGCAGCACGAAGATCGACACGCTGCCCGCCAACATCAGCGAGGGGAAGGCCACCCCGCTGATGAGCGCGTTGGTCATTCGCGTGCGGAGCAGCTCGGCGGACCGCTCGGCGAAGGTCTCGACGAAGCGCTCCTCGGCGACGAAGCCCTGGATGGTCGCCACCCCTTGAAAGCTCGTGAGCGCGTGCTCCGAGAGGCCGCCGAGCTGCTCCTGGGCCCGCTTGTGCAGGCTCATCACCCGGGCGCTGCTCTGCTGAACGACGACGAGCCCGAGGAAGATCGGCAGGCTCGTGAGCCCGGTGAGCAGGGGCGAGAGGGCCCACATCTTCCAGCCGGTCATGCTCAGCGCGAGGCTGACGTTGACGAGCTGCATCAGGCCGAAGCCGACCACCGCCCGGGCGAAGCTGATGTCGTTGGCGGCCCGGCTGATGAGGTCGCCGGTGGTGTGGCGGGCGAAGAAGCTGGCGCGCCGCGACATCAGATCGGTGAAAATATCGTTGCGAAGGTCATATTCGACGTCGCGGCCAGGGTTGAACAGCAAGACCCGCGACAGGGTCCGGACCACGATGACCCCGAGCCCCATCGCGGCGACCCAGGCAACCGGCGAGGCGGGCGACTGCCCAACGCTGTGCAGGTCGAGCGCGCGGCCGATCGCCAACGGGATCTCGACGGTGAGCCAGTTGGTGACCGCGAGCGCCACGAGCCCGCCGACGTAGCGCCAGCGGTGCGGCCACGCGTAGGCCCGAAGCAGCCGGGCGATGGGCGCGGCGATCGCGCGGAGGCTGCCCGAACGGGGAGCAGCCTGGGGAGCGGAGCGGGGAGCAGCGGTTGGCGCGGCGGCGGTCATGTCGCAGCGCATAGCCGAAGCACACCCGCTGGGGAAGGGGCGGACAGGACAAATGTCGGTCACAAACTGTCCCGCGCCTCGGGGCTTTGCGCCCTGCATCCCCCCCGGATACCCCGCGGCGCGATCGGCCTCGGACCCTCCGGAGGGCGGGCGCCTACCCCCGTTGGGCGGCCTGGATCGCAGCCCACCAGCCCTCTTCCGACGTTCCCTTCCGCCATTCGGCGTGCCCCCATGTCCACGGCCACCCCTGAACAAGACCGCAGGTCGCCCCGGCGCCCCCGAGAATGGCCCGGGGCGGGTCCAGCCCGCACGCGCCGTGTTGACGTGCAGCGCGGCATCCCCAGCGAGTGGGGCGCGGCTCGGGCGCGCTGGGCGCAGCTCCAGGGGGCCCTGTTCGGGATGGTCCTCCTGCTGTTCATCTTCGCGCCGCAGGGCGCCTGGGCGGCGAGCGAGGCGGCGGTCGCCCGAGTCATCGCCGACGCCGCGCACCTGAGCCTGAACATCGGCCCGCGGCCGGCCGGCAGCGCGGCCGAGGCGGAGGCGGCGCAGTGGGTGCGCGGGTCCCTCCTCACCTTCGGCTGGTCGCCCCGAACCATCGGCCGCGACACCAACATCGTGGCCTGCCGCGGGGCGGGTCAGCGGCTGTTCATGGCCCACATCGACTCGGTCCCCAACAGCCCGGGCCTCATCGACAACGCTGCAGGGGTCGCGATCTTGATGGAGATCGCCCGCAGCTCCGACGCGCCCGATCTCTGCCTCGGCTTCCCCGACGCCGAGGAGCGGGGTCTGCTCGGCTCCGCGCGCATGGCCGAGGGCTGGGCGGGCGATCCGGCGGCGCTGGAGCTGGTCGTGGCCCTCGACCTCGTCGGTCAGGGCACCCTCGGGCAGATGGGCCTCGGCAAGGGCTGGAGCGACGCCCGCCTCCGCTGGGTCCACGGGCTCACCCAAGGCCGGCTACGGGCGCCGGTCGTCCACCGCCTCTATTCGCGCCTTTTGCCGCACATGGAGCGGAGCGACCACGCCCCGTTCGCCGCCCGGGGTGCCCCGTCGATGTTGTTGTTTGGCATGGGAGAGGGCGAGGTTTTTCCCCGGTACCACCAGCCCAGCGACAGCCCAGCGGTCGCGCCCTCCCCGCTCGATCCCGAGGCCATCGCCGAGACCCTCGACGCCCTGCTCGCGCTGAGCCGCGCGCCGCCGCCGCCCGCCCCGGGTCCAGCCGACACCGGCCTCGCGCTCCAGCTCGGCCCCGTCCTGCTGCCCGGCGAGCTCCTGTTGGGGATGCTGTCGCTGTGCGGCCTCTCGGGGATCTGGGCCCTGCGGCGCGGGGGTGTCGCCGCCCTCCAGGGGGCCGCCTGGTCGCTGCTCGGGACCGCCGGCCTCGGGCTCAGCGGCCTCGCGTTGTCCTGGGGCCTGTTTGACGTGCTGCTGCCGATCCTCGCCGGAGTGGGCCTCCGTATCGCCCCTGCGGAGGCCGAGCGGACCGCCGCTGCGGTGATGGGCATGCCCGCGTCGGGCTGGTGGGCCCTCGCGCCGGCCTTCAGCGCGCTGTTGCTGCTCCAGTGGCTGCTCGTGCGGCGCGCGCTCCGGGCGCGGGTCCGCGGGGCCGAGCCGGCCGCGCTGCTGGGGGCGGGCTTCGCTGGGCTCGCCTGCGGACTGGATCCGCTGCTCGGGGCCATTTTCGCCGCCGCCGCGCTGGCCGCCCGCCTGCACCCCGCCCTCGGCGCGGCCCCGGCGGTGCTGCTCCTGCGGCCCGATGCCCTCCGGCAGCTCAGTTTTCATGGGCTGGTCCCGCCCATGGCCTGGGGCCTCGCGCTGGCGCTGGCAGGGCTCGGCCTCGGGGCCCGGCTTCGGCTAGGGGGTGGCGCCGAGCCGCCCGGCCCTCGCGGCCCGTCGCCGTCGGCTGCTGACCCCCAAGCACCCCGAGGATGACGTGCTGCTCGATCTCAACGAACACCTCCGCGGGCCCCGGGTCGACGCAGCCCTCAACGCCCTCGACCGCGCGGCCCTCCGCCTGCTCCGCGTCCGCCCGCGCCGGAGCGCCTCGGTCGAGCGGCTCCGCCTGCGCTCCATGGCCGGCTACCCGATCGCGGTCGAGATCTACCGGACTGAGGCGGTCGGCCCGCAGCCAGCGGTGGTGATCTGCCCCGACCACGGCGAGGGCATGGCGGCGAGCCGCTCGGCGCAGAGCGTGGCGGACCCCCGCGAGCTCGCCCGGGCCGGGGTCACCGTAGCGGTCTTCGACCCTGCTGGCCGCGGCGACAGCTGGGGTGAAGACGACCACGGCGGGCCAGAGCACCAGGACAACGTAGTGCAGGTCGTTTTGCACCTACTGAGCCTCCCGGAGGTGCGCCCGTGCGGCGTCGGCCTGGTGGCCATCGGCGCCGGGAACCAGGCGGCCCTCGGCGCGGCGACCGCGCTGGGAGACCGGGTGGCCTGGGTGCTGGACTACGAGGGCCCCGCCGACCGCGAGACCAACGCCGCCCTCTACGGCGAGGACCACCCGAGCCGCGGCGCCGACGACACCACGTGGTGGGCGGAGCGCTCGCCGTCGACGCTGATCCGCGCGGCCCGCTGCGGATACCTGCGCCTGCAGGCCGAAGAAGACCACCGCCTCGGCGACGAGCTCCGCCACGCCCAGCGCATGATCGCCGCGGCGGCCCAGAGCGACGGGCTGCGCTGGCTTCAGCTCAACGACCACCCGTTCAACGAGCGCCCCCCGCGCCCGCGGTGGATGCCCCGGGGGCGGGTGGCGGCGCGCGCCGCGGTCCTGCACAAGATCCGCGCCCTGACCGCGTCCCCGACAGCTCCCCTCCCCTCGACCGAGGCCCGCCGATGATCTCCACCCTGGGCCTCAGCGCCGTCAGCGAAGCTGCCCTCACCACGCTGCTCCGGGCCATCTACCGAAAGGAGCTCCGCTGCCCGCTGAGCCTCTCCGAGCTGACCCGCTTCGGCCTGCAGTACTGCGCCAGCGATCTGATGGCCGCACTCCGGGACCTGGACGAGCGCGCCGCCATCGTCGTGCTGGTCTGTGTGATCGCCGAGCGGAAGGCCACCGCTCAGCGGATCGAGCAGGCGGCGCTGGACGCGAGCCGGCCGCCGATGCCGGACTGAGCGCGGCCCTTCTGGGCGGGCCGAAGCCCCGCGGGGCGGCAGACGCTCCGCCCGAACCTTCGTGGGGGGTGCCGCCAAACCCGAGCGTAGCGGGGGTCGGTGGCCATCAGTATCCAGCCTCGCGGCCGGTGACCCACTCGCAGCCCGACACGATCACGCCGCGCAGGTCAATCCCGTTGCGGTCCGCCGCGGAGCCCAGCAGGAGCCCGCCCACGATGCCCAAGAACACCCACAACGAACCGTTTCGCATCCCTCACCTCCGCTGCCCGACCCACGGGGCCGCTGGTGAGGAGGGGAACGGATCGGCGGGGCCGCCGGGTGAGGGCATCGGACCCGTTGAGGGCGGCTTGAGGAAAAAAAGCGCGACCGTTTAGACGCTCGGCTCCGAGAACCGCCGCCGGAGCTCCCCGAGGCCCGAGGCCGGCACGTCGGCCACCACCCGGCCGGCGCTGATCATCACGATGCGGTCCGCCACCCGCTCCAGGGTGTCGAGCACATGGGTGCTCAAAATGACGCCAGCGCCGTTGTCGCAGGCGGCGCGGAGCCCCCGCAGGGTGCGCTCTGCGCTGGGCGGATCGAGGCCGTTGAGCGACTCATCCAGCAACAACAGCGGCGGGCGGGCGATCATCGCGCAGCCCAGGGCGGCGCGGCGCCGCATGCCTTGGGAGTACTCGCGGATCAGCCGGTCGGCGTCGGCCCCGAGGCCGCACAGCTCCAAGGCCTCGTCGACGTGACCTTGGCCCACCCCGCGGATCTCCGCCACAAAGGCCAACATCTCCCTGGCCGTGAGGTAGTCGTAGAGCTTCGGCTCCTCCGGCACGTAGCCGACCCGGGCGCGGGCCCCGTTGGGATCGGCCGCCACGTCCACGCCCCCGACCCGCACCGTGCCGGCGTCGGCCTGGAGCTGCCCGGAGATGAGCTGGATGGTGGTGCTTTTGCCGGCGCCGTTGGGCCCCACGAGGCCCACCAGCTCGCCCGCCTGCACCGAGAAGCTCACCTCCCGAACCGCGGCCACGCGGCCAAAGTGCTTCTGAAGGCCGAGCACCTCCAACACTGCGCTCATCCCGCACCCCCGATCCCGATGAGGCGGGCCCAAAAGCCGCCGCCAATCCAGGCCCAAGCCACCACAGCGAGCCCGCCGTAGAGCCAGGCCGCCCGCTTGGGCAGGCGCCCCGCCAACGCCGCTGCCGAGCAGCTCCCGATGAAAATGGCGACCTCTACGCCGATCAACGCGGGGAGCACCTCGCGCGCGGGGTGGCGGAGCGCGCCGAGCAGCCCGGGCAGGACCACGCCTTGCGCGTAGCCGACCGCGGTCAGCGCCCGTCCCGCGGCCACCGCGCCGGGGCGCAAGCCGAGCGCGCGATCCAGCCAGGGCGGGTCGCCCTCGGCGAGGCGAAGCGGCAGCGCGGCCATCAGCAGGCCACCACCCCCGGCCACCGCGAAGATCCGCGCTGTCACGTCAACCTCATCCGACCAAACGGCGAGCAAGGTGCTGAGCCCGAGCAGCCAGGCCGCGAAGGCCCAGGCCCGATGCGACCGCCACGCCTGCCGCAAGGCGCGGAGGTGCTCGCGCCGACCGCCCGCCGTCCACTCCAGGTAGACCGGCTCGGGCGACGCCCCGGCCGCGCCGCGCGCGCCCTCTGCGGCGATCCGGTGGTCGACCTGGCCGTCCACCTCGGTGAGCAGCGCCGTCGCCCGCACATAGAAGCGCTCCGCAAGCGGTAAGGCCAGGGCAAAGCCCGCGATCCCCAGGACCGCTGGGCTCAGGGCCCAGGCCCAGCCGGCGGGCCGGCCGTCGAGCGCGCCCCGCAGGCCGGCGGCGCCCAGGGTGACCGCGAGGCCCGCCACCACCAGCGCCGCGCCCGGGGCGTAGATCAAAGCGGCCTGCATGCGCGGGTTGTCGCCCCGCAGCAGGTCGAGGAGCCGCGCCAGCGACGCCGACCGGCCGACCCAAATGGCCCCGAGGTGCACCGCGAAGCCCACCCCCAAGCCCGCTGCATAGGCCCCGAGCAGCACCCCAACCAAGCCCAACCAAGCGACGTGGTGCCCAGCGAGCAGCAGCGGGGCGGCCAGCACCGCGAGCCCGATCGGCAGGTAGAGGCGATCCCGGGCGGTCGACCAGGCGATCGCCCAGAGCAGCGGGCGGGCCTGCACCGGGTGCGGGTCGAGCACCGCGCGATCGGGTCCGCGCACCAGATCGGCGTAGGTGTGCAGCGACAGTGCGGCGACGACCAGCCCGCCGCCGCGCAGCGCGAGGCCCTCGACGCCCGCGGAGATGGCGCCGGCGTCGATAAAGTCGAACAGGACGGGCTCAGCGAGGGGAGCGGCGGCCCCCGCGGCGAGCACTGGCAGCAGCCCCGCCCACGCGCCTCCAGCCCGGCGACGCTGCCGCACCTTGGCCTGATGGTACGGGTTGTCGCGCAGCCCCACGCCGAACCTCCGCCGGCGCAGCTGCCAGCCCGCGCCGACATATCGCGCCCGCCCGGGCGAGGCCGGGGCGGCCCGGGGCCGGGCGGGTTCGGCGGCGCGGCGCGAGCCCCCCAGCGGAGCGGCGCGGGGAACGACACATTGAGAACGGCCTCCAGCAAGCCATCCTCAGCATCCGCCGCTTCCCGTGGAACAGGGCGGTGCCATTCTCACCGCTCGGGCGCACCCGCCTGCATCTCCCCATCCGTCGCATCCCTCGCATCCCCCCGCTGACCGCCGCGCCGCCCGCGCGCCGCCGAGGAGCCGCCCATGAGCCTGAACCTCACCGTCCTGCTGCGCGAAGCCGCCGCCGCCCACCCGAGCCGGCCGGCGCTCATCATCGGCGACCGCAGCGTCAACTACGGCACCCTGCACGCGCTGGCGCAGCGCATGGGCGGCCTGCTGCAGGCGCTGGGCGTGCAGCCGGGCCAACACGTCGCCTTGCTCCTGCCCAACGTACCCCAGTTCACCATCAGCTACTTTGGGGTGCAGTACGCCGAGGCGGCGGTGGTGCCCCTCAACGTGCTGCTCACCGCCGATGAGGTCCGCTACCACCTCGAAGACAGCGAAGCCGTCGCCATTGTCGCCTGGGAGGGCTTCTATGAGGCGGCCCGGGGCGGCGCAGACGGCGCGCCCGCCTGCAAGCACCTCATCTTGGTGAAGGCCGACGGGAGCGACCTCAGCGCGCCCGAGGGTTCGGTGAGCTTCAACGCCAAGATGGCCGCTGCGACGCCGATCAGCGCGATGCCGGCGACCAAGCCCGACGATACGGCGGTGATCCTCTACACCTCGGGCACCACCGGCCGGGCCAAGGGCGCGGAGCTCACCCACTTCAACCTGTTCTTCAACGCCCACTATGTGCGCACGCAGCTGATCCCGATCGGCGCCGAGACGGTCGCGCTGTGCACCCTCCCGTTGTTCCATAGCTTTGGTCAGACCGTCATCCAGAACGCGGTGCTCGGGGCGGGCGGCACGGTGGTCCTGCTGCCGCGCTTCACGCCGGAGGACGCGGTCGCCTTGATGAAAAAGCACAAGGTCACGCTGTTCGCGGGCGTGCCCACCATGTACTTCGCGCTGCTGCACCATCCTGGCCTCGACCCGAACGATCTCAGCAGCTTGACGCACTGCGTGTCCGGCGGCTCGGCGATGCCGGTCGAGGTCATGCGCGCCTTCGACGCCCGGATGAAGGTCAGCATCCTCGAGGGCTATGGGCTGTCGGAGACCTCGCCGGTCGCCAGCTTCAACCGCCTGGATCGCGAGAAGAAGCCTGGATCCATCGGTCTGCCGATCTGGGGCTGCGAGTTCCAGCTGACCGACGCCGAGGGCCAGGTCATCACGACGCCCGATACGCCCGGCGAGATCTGCATCAAGGGCCACAACGTCATGAAGGGCTACCTCGGCCGGCCCGAGGCCACCGCCGAGGTGCTCAAGGCGGGCTGGTTCTCCACCGGCGACGTCGGCCAGCGCGACGCGGACGGCTTCTACTTCATCGTCGACCGCAAGAAGGACATGATCATCCGCGGCGGCTTCAACGTGTACCCCCGGGAGGTCGAGGAGGTCCTCTACGCCCACCCCGCCGTGGCCGAAGCCGCCGTGATCGGCGTGCCTGACGAGCGGATGGGCGAGGAGGTCAAGGCGGTGGTGGCGTTCAAGCCCGGCCACAGCGCCAGCCTGGACGAGCTGAGCGCCCACTGCCGGGCCCACCTCGCCGCGTACAAGGCGCCGCGCTCCTTCGAGGTGCGCGCGTCCCTGCCCAAGGGCCCCACGGGCAAGATCCTGAAACGTGAGCTCCGAGCCTGATCACGGCCGGGATCGTGGACCCGCGCGCCGGGCGCGGTCGGGTCCCTGTCGGCTTCGCTTCTACGCTGCAGGGACCGCGACGGGCCCTCCGGGGTTTGCTGGGCGCTTGACCGCCGATGCGCGACCCGCAACATTGGCGGGGATCGCGCGTCCCCCCGCGCGCAGGAGCGCCCATGGCCGCCGTTGTCTCGCCTCGACTCGCCCCCGCCGCCCGCCTGTTGGTCTCCCTGGTGGTCGCCTTGGTGGTCTCGCTGACCGCCGCAACCGTGTCGACGTCCGCCGTCGCCATGGAGCCCGAGGAGATCGACGACGAGGACTTCGGGCCGATCCCGAGCAAGCCCGCGCCCAAGAAGACCGCGCCCAAGGGCGGCAAGACCGAGGGCACCGGTCCGATGCCCGAGGGCGACGACGAAGATCCAGAGTGGGACGCGCCCCGCGAGCCCCGGCCCGCCGGTGGCGGGGAGGGCGGCGGCGGCTTCGATGAGGACCCCGACTTCGACGACCCCGAGCTGGCCCCCGAGAAGCCCAAGCCCGCGCCTGCCCCCAAGCCCGCGGCCCCAAGCGGCCCCGCCCGCCTCGCGCTCAACGCCAGCGGGAAAGCGCCGCTGGCCGACAATTTCCCCGGTCTGGTCGTCGCCAAGGACGTCGACGCGGTCATCGTCGAGCTGCCGGTGCTCGTGGCCGCCAAGGGCGCGGACCACAAGGCCGACTACTGGGTGATCGCCGAGATGAGCGTGGGCACCGTCAAGGTCGGCGAGTCGCGGACCTGGGTGAGCAAGACCGGCATCGCCGATCTCGGCCCCACCTTCGTCTGGATCAAGGCCCATGTGCCCGTCGCCGACAACGCCGGCGAGGTCGTGATCAAGCTGAGCAAGCAGGCCGAGGGCGGCCAGCCCACGGCGCTGTTCAGCAAGACCGTCGCCTACAGCCTCTGAGGCCCCGACGGCGGGGGCCGCGGCTCAGGCCGGCCGCTCGCCGCGCAGGCTGTTGGTGAAGGCGCGGGTGATGACCACCGGCACGATCTGGCCAACGAGGCTGATGTCTCCCGGGAAGTTCACCATCTTAAAGCCGCTGGTGCGGCCGCAGATCACGCCCTCGTCGTGACGAGACGGGCCCTCGACGAGCACGTCCAGCCGCTGCCCTTCGAGGCGCTGGTTCTCCTCCAGGCTGATCACCCGCTGGCGGCTCTGGAAGGCCAGCAGGCGCTCTTGGGCGACCTCGTCCGGCACGGTCTCCTCGCGCTCCAGCAACTTGAGCGCCGCGGTGTTGGGGCGGGCGCTGTACTTGAACGAGAAGGAGGCGTGGAAGCGCAGGCGCTCGAGCAGGCTGAGGGTCTCGGCGAAGTCTTCGTCCGTCTCGCCCGGGAAGCCGACGATGATGTCGGTGCTCAGCGACAGGTCGGGCCGGGCGCCCACCAGCGCGTCCACGAGCTGAAGGTAGCGGTCGCGGGTGTAGAAGCGCTTCATCCGCCGCAGCACCCGGTCGCTGCCCGACTGCACCGGCAGGTGGAGCTGGCTCGTGAGCTGCGGAAGATCCCGGTAGGCCTGAACGACGTCCTCGCCCATGTCGCGGGGGTGGCTGGTGGTGTAGCGGATGCGCTCCACCCCAGGCAGGGCCGCGACGGCGTAGAGCAGCTCAGCGAAGGTCTTTTCGCCGGGCACCTTGAGGCCGTAGGAGTTGACGTTCTGGCCGATGAGGGTGATCTCCCGCACCCCGCTGTCCGCCAAGGCGCGCACCTCCGCGAGGATCTCGGCGCTCGGCCGGCTCAGCTCGGGTCCGCGGGTGAAGGGCACGATGCAGAAGGTGCACTTGTTGTCGCAGCCCTTCTGGATGGTCACGAAGGCCGAGACCCGGGCTTGGGCCATCGGATCGACCTCGGAGGAGAACACGTAGTCCTCGGCGTCGAGGAACTGGGTGTCGACCACCGGCGCCTTTTTGCTCGCCTCGACCATCCGGACGATGCCGGGAACGGCGTCTGGGCCGAAGACCAGGTCGAGCTCGCGGTAGCGCGCGAGCAGGCGCTCGCCCTCTTGTTGGGCCACGCAGCCCGCCACCGCCACGGTGGTCAGGGACTTTCGCCGCCGCTTGACCGCGAAGGCCTCGCCCAAGAAGCTGTGCAGCTTCTGCTCTGGCTTCTCGCGGACCGAGCAGGTGTTGACGATGATGAGGTCAGCCTCGCTCATCTCGTCGGTGGGGGCGTAGCCGTCCCGCGCGAGGATCGCCCGCAGCTTGCCCGAGTCGTAGTCGTTCATCTGGCAGCCGAAGGTGCGCACGAAGACCCGCTTGGTGGGGCCGTTCGCGGCGAGGGGTCCGCCCTCGATCGGAGCGGCGAGCGGGAGGGTTCGGGCCAAGGGGGCGTGGTCGGCCATCGGGCGTCCGTGGGGGCGGAGGGGTTGGGGCCGTCTATCGGCCTGGGGCGCCGCTAACGGGCCGGGCGCGGGGCGCGCGCGCGAGCGGCTTGCGGAGCGCGAGACAGCGGCAGAGCAGCAGACGGAAGCCGCGATCATACTCGCGGATCAGCCAGTAGACAGGATCTTCTTCGGCGACGAGGTGCAGGCCCAGCGCCTCGTAGGCGGCGCTGAGCTCGGCCTCGGCGCTCGGGCCGGCCGCCCACAGCGGGGTCGCGTCCTCATCGAAGGGGGTGCTCAGCGTGAGCAGGCCGCCGGGCATCAGCAGCGGCGTCACCGCCTCCAGCAGCGCCGCCATGCCCTCGGGGACCATGTCGAGCAGGTTGCCGAGGTGCACCCAGGCGGCCGACCCGCGGGTGATCGGCGGACGGAGCGCGTCGCCCACGGCCCACTCCACCGCGCCCGCCGGCAGCGGCGGCAGGGCCTCAGGCCAGGGGGCGAGGCGCCGACGACCCGCTGGCGCGAAGGCGGCCTGATCACCGTCCTGCACGCTGCTCCGAGCGAGCTTGACCATGGAGGGGGAGCGGTCAAAGGCGAGGACCGGGCCAGAGCGCTCGCCCTGCGCCACGTCGAGGGCGGCCCGGCGCGCCAGGGTGCCGAGGCCGCAGCCCACGTCGATCAGCGGACCATCCGGGGCGAAGTCCGCGCCCCAGGCCGCGCAGACCTCCGCGGGATCGCGCAGCCCCTCGGCCAAGGCCCGCAGGGGTCCGGCCGGCGCCCGCGCGCGGGGCGAGAGGTGCGGCGTGACCGGGTCCGGGGCGTCCACCGGCAGCCACTCCACCCGGGCCAAGCCGTGCCCCAGGCCGAGGTGGCGCGCCGCGAAGTCCTCGGCGCCGGGGACCAGCAGGGGCAGGCCCTCCCACCACAGCAGCGCGTCGCCGCCGTCGCCGTCGCCCGAGGGCCAGCGCACCGGCGCGCCGGTCTCGGGGTGCGCCCAAGGTCCTCGATGGTGCTGCGACAAGGCGGATCCCCCTCGGTGAGGCCGACGCCGGCGCCGGATCAGCGCAGCGGGGCCCACGCCCGAGCCGCCGGGATAACCAGCCCCCGGCCCGGTCCGCGCAGCCGCGACGCTGCGGGGCCCAAACGACGCGAGGACGTGACGATGCGAGGATGCGCCCGATGAGCCCTGCTTCGACCCCGCCCGCCCGTGCCTTCGAGGCGCCACGCCGCCGCGTCGCCCTGGTCACCTGCGCCGACAAGCCCGACCACGAGGACGACGACGCCGCCCTCCGCGCTGCGATGCGCGCCATCGAGCTGGACTTTGACGTGGTCCCCTGGGACGATCCCACCGTCGCCTGGGGAGACTACGGGCTCACCCTCATCCGCACCACCTGGGACTACCACCACCGGCGCGAGGCCTTCGTGGCCTGGGCGGAGCGCGCGGGGGCGCTGAGCCCGCTGCACAACCCGCCGGAGATCATCCGCTGGAACACCGACAAGCGCTACCTCGCCACCCTCGCCGCGGCCGGCGCCCCGCTGCCGCCGACCGTCTGGATCGACCAGGGGCAGGACATTGACCCAGTCGATGTTTTGGTGCGTGAAGGCTGGGCGCGGGGCTTCATGAAGCCGGTGGTCGGCGCCAACGCCTCCCACACCGCCCGGTTCGGCAAGGGCGATCGGGAGAGCGCGAAGGCGGCCTTGGAGCGCGGCCTCCAAGCGAGCGCGATGATGCTCCAGCCCTACATCGAGGGCGTGGAGGCGGCCGGCGAGTTCTCGGGCCTGTGGATCGACGGGATCTACCGGCACGGGGTCCAGAAGCAGCCCGCGCCCGGCGACTGGCGGGTGCAGGACGACTGGGGCGCGACCGACCAGCCCTACACGCTCACCGAGGCCGAAAAAGCCCTCGGTGAAGCCATCATCGCCGAGGCCACCCGCCAGCGCCACGCGCCCACCAGCGCCGACCCCCGGCCGCTGCTCTACGCCCGGGTGGACTTCCTCAAGGCCGCCGACGGCGCGCCCCTGTTGATGGAGCTCGAGCTGGTCGAGCCCTCGTTGTTTCTTCGCCACGGCCCCGAGACGGCCGCCGCGCTCGCCGCTGCCATCGAGGCCCGCCTGCCCGCGCGCTGATCCGCCCCCGCTCGGCGGGCGTCGCGCCCCCGTGGCAGACTCATCCATCGGAGGAACCGTGACCTTCCCTCGCCCACCGCGCGCCCCCGCCCGCCTCGCCCTCGCCCTCGCCCTGGTCGGCGGCTGCGATCTCGCGATGCCCTCCCCCTTCAAGGCCGACGCCAGCCCGCTGTTCGACCCGACGGCCCGCCCGTCCACGGTCGATCCGGAGCCCGAACCCGAGCCCGACGACGGCCCGCCCGACGATCTCGGCTGCGCCGACCTGTTCTTGGGCAGCGCGGTCGGCGAAGCGGTGAGCACCGGCGACACCTTCGGCACCGCCGACGATCACGCCTACTGCGATGAAGAGGGCGACACCGGCTGGGGCTACCGGGCCGGCGCCGGCGAAGACGTGATCTTCTATTGGGTGGCCCCCGAAGCCAACACCTACACCTTCGACACCCAAGGCAGCGTGTTCGACACCATGCTGACCTTGTACAACGACGCCTGCGACACCCCAACGCTCCGCTGCAACGACGACTACTACGGCCTTCAGAGCAAGGTGACGCTGCGGGTGGAGCGGGGCGAGGTGGTGATCATCGCGCTGGACGGCTTCAGCGAGGGCTCCGGCGGGAGCTTCGTGCTCAACATCAACCCCGGCAGCGGCGACGACACCGGCGGGCGGGGCGACACCGGCGGCATCACGCCCTTTGGCGAGCCGGCCGCCCCACCGATGGCCAGCCTCCGCGCCGAAGGCGACGCGTTGGTGCTCAAGCTCAGCGGCGACGGGCCCTGGGTGGCGGCGCTCGGGCACGCGGCCCACCCCACCTTTGGCGCGGACGCTTGCGGGATCTTCGGGGAGGACGGCGTGGCCTCGGCCTGCCATCCCCTGCCCCGCAGCGCGCCGGCCTGCGACGGCGCCGCCCCCAGTCGTGAGCTCCGCCTGCCGACCGATCGCTCCGCCACACCGGCCGCCGACTCGACTTGGTTCGCCCCCGAAGACATCGACCAGATTGGTGTTCTCTTGATGAGCGACCCAGCGATGGGCGGCGACGGGCGATGCTATACCTTGGGCGCCCCGGTCGCTGGCTTCGCTGGCATGGGCTGCGCGGCCCTCTGAGCCAAGCTTAGGGCCGACGCCGACGGAGCAGGCCCACCAAAATTGCCCCCAGCGCGCCGATCCACGGGGCCTTCGCCGCGGAGGTGGAGGTGGAGGTGGCGCTGCAGCCGCCGCAGCCCCGCGGGTCGGGGATGCGCAGATCGACCGGACCCTCCGCCTCGTCCGCTGCCGGGCCCGCGTCCCCCTCCGGCTCCGACGCCTCGCCCTCGACCGACCCCTCGCCGCCCGGGGTCGGCGCCTC
>CANHON010000080.1 GCA_947462115.1 Deltaproteobacteria bacterium
CGCAGGCCTGACCGCAGACCTGCTGCTCCACGCTCGGCCAGGGCTGCTCGGGCGGGCCGAGGAGGGGGTGGACCCGCGGGTAGGTGAGGGTGAGGTCCTTGACGATGCCCCAACAGCCGCCGAGGCTGCCGGGGGCTGCATCGATCTGCTGAAGGGCGGCGTCAAAGGCCAACTGCTGGCTGACGCTGCCCGTGCGCACTCGGTAGGTGCTGGGCTGGCCCACCGGCACCTCCCAGGCGCCGAGCGCCACCTGGGTCGCGCCGGGGATGCCGGTGGCGAGGTCGGCGTGGCAGGCCCAGGTCGGCCCGTCGCCTTCGGCGGGGATCTTGCGGCCGAGGCTGAAGCGGGCCTCCATGTACCGGGTCACGAGCGGCGGACCGTCCGCCGGCACCGCGCCGCCGAGCTTGGCCCAGCTCATGCGCGTGGCCTCGAAGTCGTCGCTGGGTGCAAGCGCGCCGCTCGCGCCCGCGAGCTGGGACGCCATCTGCCCAGCGGCGGCCGGGTCGGCGCCGGGCGGGCGCTCGAGGCGGTCCACCGGCGGCGCGGCGCGTCGACAGAGGTCGGCGTAGCGCATCGGCGGGCTGTTCCCGGGGCCCCCACCTTCGGCCCAGCCCTCCAGCACGCCATACTGCATGCCGTGGGCGAAGCAGGCGCTCTCGCTCTGCGACATGCCGCCCATCGCGGCGCCGGCCACGAGGGTGCGGAGGGCTCGGGGGCCGTCGGCGGCTTGAACGCCCAAGGGGGTCGGCTCGCCGACGTGGCTGGCCAAGATGGCGCCCTGGGTCTGGCGCAGCAGGCGGGGCCGGAGCTGGTCGCAGGTCTGATCGAGCTCAGCGACGACGCTCACGAGGCCTTGGATCTTGAGCGCCTCGTCGAGCAGCAGCAGCTCGGGGTCCGCCACGCGGCCGGTGCTGGCGGTGGCGCTGGGGTCGAGGTTGAAGCCGTAGCGGTAGGGCTTGCCGAGCACGTTGAAGCAGGCGCGGGCGGCGGCGAGGTCGGCCCAGGGCACCTCTTTGCTTTTGTCGCCGGACCGGATCACGGCCACCCAGGCGTCCTGATCGCGGTCGCGCAGGCCGCACCAGGCCGCCTGCAGGTCGCCGGGGGTGGCGGGCACCTCGGCGATCGAGGCCTTGTCGGCGCAGGCCGCCGCGTCTGCTGCGCCGCCGGCGGCGAGCACCTCGACTTGGCAGCGCAGCTCATTGATAAACTGGGCATCGGACGGTGAGCACACCGAGAGCGCGGGCTGCGGCTGGGGCAGCGCGCCCTCCTCGGCCTCCCCCTCGGCGGGCCGGCTCAGCGCGTAGACCACCAGGGCGACGCTCAGGGTCACGAAGACCACGCCGAGCGTGCTCGCCAGGACCTGCTGCACCTGCGCCTTCCAGCGCGCGCCGACGTCCCGATCGCGCAGGGCGCCGACCGTGAGATCGCCCGGCGTGGCCGGCCAAGTGGCGAGGCCGCGGGTCAGCCAGCCCGAGCTCGCGAAGCCGACCCGGGACTCCGGCAAAGCCAGCGGACCGCCGAGGTGGTGGCGGTGCTGGCGGGCGGGGTCTTGGATCGGCGCTTCGTCTCGGCTCACCACCGGACGCTGCGCGGCGGCCAGCCAGTCCTCGAGCGGCGCGGGCTGGGTGGCGGTGGCCGGCGCGAGCTCGAGGGGATCCACGAGCGTCCAGCGGCCGCGGGCGAGCTTGCCCTCCTTCTCGACGGTCGCGCGGACCACGCAGAGCAGGCTGCGCTCCTTGGGCAGGTGCGACCAGGGGTCCTCGCCGCTGCGGCCGCCGCCGCTCCGCGAGACCGCTTCGGTGGCGCCCAAGGGCAGCCAATTGCCGCTGCCGAGGTCGTGGTTGCCGTCCCGCTCCGTGCTGGGCACGCCGGGCGGCGCCAAGGTCGCGCGGGAGGCCAGGGCGGGCGGCCACTCCATCACCACCACCGGGGACCAGCGCGCCGGGCGCACGGGCACCAGGTACTCCCACCACACGGCCTCGGTCAGCGCGGTGAGCAGGCCGTCCACATAGGGTGGGGCGGTGTCGGGCGGGCCGTCTACGCCTTGGTCGAGGTAGCTCGCGCCGAAGACGAACCAGAAGCCCGCCAAGCTCGGCGGCGCGCCCGGGCGCCACAGCAGGTACATGCCCTCAGCGGTCGGCCGCGGGCCGCGGTCGTTGGGGGCGGTCGCGGGGCCGTCCCGTCGACCGGTCCCGCCCATGCGCGCCTCGGCGTCCTCCAGGGCGCGGCGGACACTGGCGCTGATCGCGCCAAGATCAATGGGGTAGGGGCCCTCGTAGCTCCAGGTCACGCGAGGCTCCTGCGGCGGCGGACCGCGAGCGCGGCGAGGAGGCCGACGGCCGCTGCGGGCCAGCGGCGCCAGGGGTCGTGGGCGTCGGGCGCGCCGGCCGCGCAGCCGTTGCCCCGACAGGTGCTCTCTTTGCCTCCGCCACAGCCCATGCCCTGTCCAACAAAGCAGGCGGCGCAGGCCGGGTCTTCGCAGTCGGTCAGGCCATCGCAGTTGTTGTCGATGCCGTCGAGGCAGGTCTCGCAGCTGGCCGTCTGGTCGGTGAACCAGCCGAGCATGTCGCCCGGACCCTCGACGCCGTCGCGGTTCGAGGCCGGCGACTCGTCGTTGCAGTCGCCGCCGACCGCGCTCTCGATGCCGTCGAGGCCCTCTTCGGTGGTGGGGTCGCCCCAGCAGGACACGACCGAGCCGTTGGTGATGACCGTGGGGTCATAGCGCAGCAGCTCTTGCCACCAGTCGAACTGGTCGGCGAGGCTCGGCACCTCGGTGTTGAGCGCCCGGCGGGCCAGCAGGCCAGGGATCGGGACCTTGGCGGAGGACTCGTCGCAGCTCCGGCCAAACAGCGCGTAGCAGCCCCACTCGACGGTGATCCGACGGGAGGCCTCGATCCGGGCCTGGGTCCAGACCGCCCGGCTGATGAACTGCTCGGCGTGCGGCTCGCAGGCCTCGCTGATGGCGCTCCGGCTCTTGACGCTGACGAGGAAGCGGTCGTAGAGGTCGTCGTCGGTGGTGCTCCGCAGGGTGAGGCGCACGGTGTAGCAGGTGCCGGGGGCCGCGGCGGGGTCGGTGCCGACGACGGCCGTCTCCGGGCAGATCCGGAGCAGCTCGTCGGGGTCGCGGTCGCCCGACATGATGCCCTCGAGCAGCGCGCGGGCGCGGGTGCGGGCGACCTCGTCCGGTGTGCCGCCGTTGGCCTCGTAGATGGCGAGCCGCTTGAACAGGCTCTCGTAGAGGCCAATGTCGCACTCGACCGGCTGGGTCGGGTCGGCCGGGTCGGGCCGGGGCGGGATCAGGGGCACCACCTCGGCCCGCTGGTCTTCGACGAAGCCGACCGCGGTGTCGGGCGCGGCGGCCGTGTCGGTCGGGGCGGGCTCGGTGGTGCTCGGCTCGATGTCGGCCCAGACGATGAGGAAGACGTCCTCGGCCAGCTCATCGCCGTCCACCGCGGAGAAGGCCCCGCAGGTGCGGAAGCCGTCGCCGTCGCGATCGACGCCCTCGGGCTCCGGCGAGTCGCAGAGGTCGAGGAAGCTGTTGCAGCGCTCTTCGGCCACGGGCGTGGTGAAGACGCACAGGTCGTTGCAGTCGGTGAGCAAGGCCTCGTCGGCGAGCGCCTCAGCGCAGCTCGCGCCGGTCCGGTAGACCTCGACGTCGTTGCTCAGGAAGTCGTTGCAGTTGACGAAGGCGTCGCCGTCCAGGTCCAGCTCGTTGGAGCTGACGGTGCCGGCCACCTCGGCGTCCGGGTCGAGGGCGGCCGGCACCCCGGGGCGCTCGTCGTCGCGCAGGGCGGCGGCGAGGATGTCGGAGCAGTCGTTGTCGAGGCCGTCGCAGGTCTCGAGCTGGCCCGGGCAGCGGCTGGCGCAGTGGTCGTCGCAGTCGCCCTCGCGGCTGCAGGTGCTGCTCGTGGCGTAGATCCGGCGGCCTTGCTCGTAGCGCCCGCCGTTCCCATCGTCGGACAGGTCGTAGCGGTAGGTCCAGAGCCCCGTCTCGCGGTCGCAGCGCACGTCGAGCTCGGTGTTGTCCCAGCACACCAAGCTCTGCCGCAGGGCCGAGTCGGGGGCGCCGTCGGGCAGGCCCACATCGCAGTTGGCGAGGCCGAGCTGGCTCGCCTGCGTGACCCAGGGGCGCGGCTGCGGCACGCGGGGCATGGAGCCGTCGTCGTCGCAGTCGAGCTCGACCACCGGCAGGCGACCGTCGCAGTCATTGTCGTTGCCGTCGAGGTATTCGAGCGGCAGCTCCACCTCGGTGCCCGCCTCGTTGAGGCCGTAGAGGCAGTCGGGATCGCCGGTGGTCGGATCGCCGGGGTTGAGGGCGTCAATGAGCCCGTCGAGGTCGTTGTCGATGCCGTCGGCGCAGGAGAGGGGGTGCGTGCGGTCGTCGCCGTCGTCGCAGTCGCCCGGGGCCTGTACGTAGGGGAAGCCATCGGCGTAGGCCACCGAGTCGCCGCTGTTGAGGCAGATGCACGCCGGGGTCTCGCGATCGCCGTAGAAGTCCCCGTCCTGGTCGCGGTAGAGCTCGATGCAGCCGCTGACCAGCGGATCGGCGTCGAGGCTCTCTGGCTCGTCCACGTTGCCGTCGCAGTCGTCGTCGACGAGGTTGCACAGCTCGGCGTGGCCTGGGTAGATCTCGCCGTTGCCGTCGTTGCAGTCCGAGGCGCTGGGCGAGAAGCCGGGGGTCAGCAAGCAGGCGTTGAAGACGACGCCGCCGAGCTGGCCGAAGCCGTCGCCGTCGTTGTCGAGGTACAGCTCCTGGGTGCCCTCGGTGGAGCTCAGGGGGATGGGGCCGCCGCCCTGGCTGTTGGGGCTTCCGTCGCAGTCGTCATCGCCCACAGTGTCGCAGGTCTCGACGGCGTCGGGGTTGACGAAGGCGTCGGCGTCGTCGCAGTCGTCGCCCGGCTGCAGGGGCGGGGTGTCCGAGGTGGGATCCGGCGCTTCGTCTACGTTGGAGTCGCCGTAGCCGTCGCCATCGAGGTCGCGCATGCAGACCAGGGGCGCTGTGGCTTCGATGCCCGGGTGGACCAGGGGATCGAGGTCGTCGCAGTCCCAGCCGCCGCTGATCGGGGTGCCCAGCCAGGGCACGCCGCCGCGCCGGTCGCACTCCACGTATCGATCGCCGTCGTCGTCGATCTCGTCGTCGGGCGCGCCGGTGCCGTCGCAGGTGTTGTTGATGCCGTCGCAGAGCTCGTCGGCGTTGGGGTGCGTCGAGACGGAGGTGTCGTCGCAGTCGCCGCCGCCGAGCGGGGTGCGGGCGCCGGCCCAGGGCGAGACCGGGCTGAGGCACTCGACATAGCCGTCGCTGTCGTCATCCCGCTCGTCCGCGGGCTGGGGGCCAGCGCTGGGGCGGCTGGGGCAGCTCGCGACGGGGTTGCTCGGGCGGCTCCCGCACTCGTTGTATTGGCCGTCACAGACCTCGCCAGCGCCGGTGTAGGTGGCGTCGTCGAGATCATCGCAGTCGCAGCCGCCGGTGGGCGCGGGCAGGGCGGCGCCGGCGGCGGTGGTGGCCAGCCAGGGGGTCGTCGCGGCGCGGTCGCACTCGACTTCGCCGTCCCCGTCGCTGTCCCGCTCATTGGCCGGGCCGATGGCGGTGGACCAGGGGTCCGTGGGCGTGCTGCAGTCGTTGTAGACGCCGTCGCAGGCTTCGGTGGCGCCGGGGAAGACGCTGGCGAGCGTGTCTTCACAGTCGCCGCCGCCGGGGGCCGCGCCCCGGCCCCGCCAGGGCGTCGCGCCGGTGCGGGCGCACTCGACAAAGCCGTCGCCGTCGTCATCGAGCTCGGAGCTGGGGGCGGCGCCCCCCTCCGAACAGTCGGTGTCGACGCCGTCGCAGATCTCCAACATCGCGCTGGAGACGCCCACGTCGCGGTCGTTGCAGTCGCCGGCGTTGGCCACCATGCCGGCGCCGAGGGCCACGCAGGTCAGCACCGGCGCGCTGCTGGCGTCGCCTTGGCCGTCGCCGTCGAGGTCTGGGTAGGCGAAGACGCCGCCGGCCGAGACCACCGCGTCATTGCAGTCCAGCGCGTTGTCGGCGGTGTTGGGCGGCTGGGTGCAGGAGCGGGTGGGGGCGCCGGTGCCGAAGCCATCGTTGTCGGCGTCGGTGTACCAATCGACGGCCGCCAACTGGCTCGCTTGCGTGTCGTCGCAATCGACGTCGGCGCTGAGCAAGGTGGTCGAGAAGCCGGTCAGGTGAGGGACAGTGGACACGATGGTGTAGGCGCTGGGTCCGCGGCTAAAGCAGCAGGAGCTGGCCACCGCGGGGCCGTAGCCATCTTCATCGGCGTCGCGTCGGGCGGAGCGGTCGTAGAGGGCGGGGTCGCAGGTCGCGCTGGTGACAAACACGCCCAGCACGTCGTAGCTGACCACGGCGCCCGCGGGCGTCTCGACGGTGTAGGTGGTCCGGCTGTCCACCTGACAGTCGGTCTGGGGCGTCGCGTGGGCGAGCTGCGGGGCGAGGAGCGCCGCGGCGATGGCGAGGGGGCGCCAGCGCAGCGGCCAGTGGGGCGCCGGCGTGGTCGGGCGAGGGTTCATCGGGCCTCCTCGTAGGGGACCAGCGTGAGGCACTGCTGACGGAGGAGCTCGACCTGGCGCCAATCGAGCCACTCCCACTCGGCGATCGAGTCGCCAGCAAACCACACGCTGCCCACCTCGGCCTCTTTGGTGAGGTCCACGTCCATCTCGGGGGATGCGGGCACGAGGTTGTCGTGCTCCTCTTCGATCACGGTCTGGCCGGGCTCGACCGGCGCCTTGGCGCGCTCGACGAGGTAGGGCACCCGTACGTAGTCCAGCGGTGCGTCGGCGGGCGCCGGCACGCGGCGAAGGGCGGGCGCGCTGGACTGGTAGGGCAGGGGGGTGCTGACCCCGCGGGCCTCGGCGTCGCGGCGGCGCTCGGTGGAGAGCCAGGCCCGGAGCGCCTCGCCCTCGATTCGATCGACCCACAGGCCCGTTGCGGCCTGCTTGCCCCCGGGGGCGACCGGCACCCAGATGTCTTGTTTGGAGTTCTGCTCCTCCGGGGTCTTCCAGGCCTCGCGGAAGGTCTGGCGGAAGCCGAAGCGCACCTCCAGCGGCAGCAGCCCGATGTCGAGCTGGAGCACCACGTCGGCCCCGGCGTCGCGCAGCACGTCGCGCAGGCGCTGGCTGCCGAAGGCGAAGCGGGCCCGGCTGGCGGGGCGGGCGAAGGTCAAGCGCTGGTTGAAACGGCCGAACCAGAACCAGCAGCACAGCCGGCTCGCGCGCCCGATGGCGAGCTGGATGGCCTCGGTCACCCGCGGGTCTTTGCCGGTGTCGAGCTTGGCGAGCTGATCGTGGACCAAGGCCAGCGCCTGCGCGACGCTGATGATGTCCGGGAGGGTGACCTGACCCAGCGTGACCCAGCGCTCCTGCCCCGACAGCCGCGCGTCTGGCGGCTTGCGGGCGCCGCGCGGCCAGGAGACGGTGTCCAGGCGCTCAATGGAGTTCAGCACGTCAATGTCGCCGGTGAACAGCGAGACCAAGGTGAAGGTGACGTTGCGCTCGTTGAGGACGAAGGGCTGCCGGCACCGCACGCACCACTCGCCGCCCTCCCACTTCTTGTCGCCGCTGTAGAGCTGGCCGCAGGGCTCGCCCCAGAGGGTCGCGTTCCCGCAGGCCACCACCGCGCCGTTCTTGCCGAGGCCCTCGACCACGCCCTTGGTGCCGACCGCGGCGGCGAGGCGGAGCTGGTCGTGCATGTTGTGCACCACCGTGGTGGGCAAGATGCGCTTGTCGCGCAGCGCCATGGCGCCGAGCAGCACCGAGACGCCGTAGACGAGCCAGCTGTAGGGGGGCAGCTCGCCACCCCAGGTCGGCACGACCAGGGTGCCGGGCAGGTAGGGGTTGCCGGGCACACCCCCCACGAGGCAGGCCGCCCGATCCTGGCCTTCGAGCTGCGTCGGCACGCCGCCCATGGGGTCGCCGCAGCGCGTCGCGAAGCCGCGCCGGACCGCCGCGCTCATGCCGCCCAAGATCACAAAACCGATGATCAGGCCGAAGATCAGGTGGGCCACCGGGCGACGGCGGCCCGCGAGGTACAGCTGCCGCGAGATCGCCCAGCCGGAGATCGAGCCCAGGGCCACGATCATCAGGAGCAGCTCCACCGGGGTGATCGCCCGGCCGGCGCTCGGCAAGATCGCGAGCTTGTAGGCCAGGGTCCAGACGGCGCCGAGCGCGATCACCGGCGCGCCGACCTCCAGGGCGGTCTCCTGGACCTTCCATCGGGTGAGCTGAACGAGTGGGTCTGCCACGGGGCCCCTGCGCGCGCGGTGGGTGGTCGGTCGGCGCGCGCCCTGGCGCTCCGGGTGCCGAGGAGTCTACGCCTCGGGTCGATGGGCGGGCGTTTAGAGCTCCACGACGCTGCGGTAGGCGTCGGCGTACTCAGGCCGGCCGAGCTGATTGCCGAGGATGTCGGCCGCCTCTTCGACGCTGTCCCGGAGCTGGCGCCGCAGGTGGGTGAGCAGGCGCACCCGCTCCTGGGTGGTCATGGCGGTGCAGTGCAGCTGCATGGCCGCCGACTGCAGGGCCGCGACGGCGACGGTCTGGTAGCGCACCCAATGGCGGCCCATCACGGCGTTGTCCCAGACCGCGCCCTTGGGATCGGCGTCCCAGACGCGCCCTTCGAGCTTCTTGACCTGGGCGATGAGGCCCTGGACGATCGGGTCCTCGGGGACCACCAGCCGGCGGATGTCCGTGGCCCAGTCTCGGCTGTTCCCGATGGAGCGCGCGAGGGGGAGGATGTGGGGGGCGCTGGCCTGCTCCAGCTTCGCGAAGCCGAGCCGGACCCGGAGGCGGCTGCGCGCGACGGTGAGGCCGCCGGCCGCCGACTCGGGCTGCTCCTCGACCAGGAGCGCGAGCACGCCGGCCACCGCGCTGCCCAGCTTGGGAACGGGCCAGGGCACGCTCTCCTCGCGGCGGAGCTGCACGAGGGTGGGGAGGCCGTCGGGGCCGGTGACGATCGCCGCGCCGGGGCTCACCAGCACCGAGTCGCGGGTGCTGTCGGGCCGGCGGGTGCCGGGCGGACCCTCGACCTCGGCGCCGCTGATCTGCAGCCCCTCCAGCACGAGGCTGGTGGCGCCGGGCCAGCGGGCCAACAGCTGGGCCTGGAGCACCTGGCCGGGCGCTTGGGAGATCGCCACCAAGGAGTCGAGGTCGAGGAGGGCGCCGTCGCGGGGGCGGAATCGGCTCTCGAAGGTCTGCATCATTCGGAGTTCTCCACCGCGGCGACGCGGAGGCTGGTCCAGGCCGGGAGGAGGCGCAGCGCGGAGCCGTCGAGGGCCGGCGCGCCAAGGATCGGCGAGGGCTGGGGCGGTTCGACGGGGGCAGCGAGGCGGGACGGGTTGAGCCATCCTTCGACGAAAAGCGGCTCAAGCTGGGGCTCAACCGCCTGCGGCTGCGGCGGGCGCTGCCAGCTCAGCAGCACATCTTCTTGGGCGAGCGAGAAGCCCGGACCGGTGGGCGCCTGGCAGCGCAGCAGACCGTCCCGCACCTGAAGGTGCTGCTTGGCGCCAACTTGAGCACGGGCGCCCCACCAGCGGGCCTCGCGGCCGGCGAAGACCTCGTCGCGGGCGGACTTGGGCAGGGGGCCGCTGTCCTCGCGGTGCAGCAGGTCTTCGGAGCTGGTGCTGAGCTCGGCGGCCTCGACGAGGCGGCGGGCGTAGCGCAGGTGACCGCGGTGGGGGTACCACTGGTGCACCCGGGCGGCGAGGCGGGCCAACACCTCGGGATCACCGCGGTGCAGCTCCACCCCGAGCCCATAGGCCTCGACCAAGCGCCGCAGCAGCAAGGGGCGCGGCGTGGTGGGGGACCAGAGCTGGGCGCGGGTGCGGATGAGCCAAGCGGGCTGGGCCAGCGCGAGCTTGACGCCGTGCAGCAGGCTCGGGAAGCCCTTTCGCTCCGCGAGGCGGATCGCGTCCACTTGGGCAGGCGGCAGGTAGTCTTCGAGGATCAAGCTGCGGAATCGGTCGGGCCCGCCGTCTTGGGGCGCGATGGTGAAGGGCTCCGAAGACCCCTCCTCGGGCTCGACGGCGTCCTCCACCCAGTCTAGCCCCTCCAGCTGACCGGCGGCGGCGGCGCGGGCCCAGGCCGACTCCGGGAGCCGGGGGCGGGCGACGCTCGCCCAGCTGGGGCTGGTCTTCGCCAAGCTGACGCTCACCGGGCCTCCCGGCCGGGGCGGGTGACTTCCACGACGGCGGCGTTGAGCAGGATGCCGCCCAGCGGCGCCGCGGCCCGGCGACCGGCGGCGTCCTCCAGCTCTCCGCCGTTGAGGACAGCGGCGTCGAAGGTGGGCAGCGCCGGCGGGCCCTCGCCCTCGTCCACCCGCAGGCTCAGCGGCCACAGGCGGCCCACCACGGCGCGGCGGATGTTCGGCAAGCGCTGCTGGACGCGGGCCACGGCGGACTCGACCACCTGGCGCGCCCAGTCGAGGTCGGACTGCGCGAGCTCGCCCTTGCGGGGCCCGACGATGACGAGCAGGGTCTCGGGGCCGGAGCGGTCGAGCGCGGCGCGCAGGCGGGCGGGCTCCTCGCCGTCGGCGTCCAGCGGGCCGGTCATGGGCCAGAGGTGGGTGGTCAGCAGGCTGCGCTCGGCGTGGCCCCAGACCCGCACCGTCCACTCCCGGCCGCGGGCGCCGAAGCGGGCGTGCAGGTGGCGCTCCCAGTCGCCCGGGAGAATGGGCAGGCCGTCTTGGGGGCCGAACAGGCGCTCGAGGCAGTCTTCGTCGCGCTCCCGATCGGCGCCGAGCAAGGTGGGCGCTGGGTTCCGCACCGCCTCGATGAGGGGCCGGGTGTCGGGCGGCTGCTCGATGTACTCGATGGCGCCGGCCTCGACGTTGGCGGCGGCGCCGTCGGTGCGCCGGATCCACTGCACGGTGAGCGTGGCCTGCGAGCTGAAGCGGTGCGTGACGCCGTGGAGGTCGGGGGCGTTGAGGGTGATGCGGCCCAAGCTCGGATCGACCCCCATCCCGGCGTAGTCGCGGAGCACCTCGGCGCCGTTGGCCACCATCCGGGCCAGGGGCAGGTTCAGCAGGGCCTCGCGCAGGGCCGAGGGCATCGGGGCGTCGACGAGCCGGGACATGACGCTCGGGGTGACCAGATCGCCGTCCACCAAGTCTACCGACTCGGGAACAGCGCGCTCCACAGTGATCTCACGCTCGTCGCGCTGGACGGGGGCGTTGATCACCAAGAAGGAGTTGAGCAAGATCTGGTCGGGGGTCTCGTCGAGGATCAGCAGCAGGGCGCTGTCGTTGTCGACCAGCTCGATCTCCCAGCAGACGGTGTTGCGGAGGCCGCGCTCGCCGGCGGGGGCGGGCAGGTCCACCTGCCAGGCCTCGCGCACCACCCGGCCGGACTCGCGCAGGCGCGGGGAGCCGCCGAGGCCCACGGCGCGGACCGAGCTCGGGGCCCGCGTGCCCGCGCCGGTGCTCGCCGCGACGCGCAGAACGCCCGCCCGGCGGTGCTCCTCGGGGAGCTCGATGGAGACGATGGTGCAGGGGCCTCCGCCGATCACGCCGTCCCAGTCGCCCATGGCGAGCACGCCGCTCACCCAGCCCGCCTCGGGCAGGCTGAGGGCCTCGTCCTCGAGGTAGCGCTCGACGGAGACCCGCAGGCGGGCCAACCGGGCGTCGAGGTTGGTGAGGGTGCGCCAGATTGCGGCGATCACGCTGCTGGGCAGGGGCTGCGGGCGGGCGACCAGCAGGCCGGTCACCTCGGCCTGGGCCGCGACCTCGGGGATGAGCTTGGTGTTGTTGCGCGGGCCGCGGGCCGGGGGCTTGCCGCGGAAGCGGGCGGGGACGCGCTCGTCGTCGGCGACCACGAAGTCTGGCTGCCAGTTGTGGTCGTCGAGCAGGCCCCAGTCGGCCACGACGTCGCCGCCGGGCGAGAAGCCGTCGGGCACCGTGAAGCGGAAGCAGGCGTCCGGATCGACCTTGACGGTGAGGATGAGCTCGTTGGTCTCGCCGTCGGACACGCTGAGATCCAGCCAGCCGAGGCGGCGCTGGATGAGCGCCTCGGTCGCTTGGCTCAGCGCCTCGCGGATGTCGTCGGGGTTGGTGGTGCGCATCCGGTAGCGCACCCGCTCCCAGTCGAAGACGCGGACCGCCCGCTCGGGGCCGAAGGTGGCGCCTTGGCCCTCCAGGTCCCCCTCTTCGACGACGCCCACCGCGAAAAGAACGCCGCCCTGCTGCTTGGCTACGCCGGTGATCGTGGCGGGGCGCAGGGGCACCCGGGCCTCGAGCGGCTGAAACTCCAGCATGTCGCGCGTCTCGGTCTGCGCGGTGAACATGCGGGTGGTGGGCGGCAGCTCGACGGGGGTGCTCAGCACGCCCGGGGTGGTGACCTTGCTGTGCACCATGCCGATGGCGGGGGTGGCCGGCATGGGCTCGGCGCCCATCAAGTGCAGGAGCTGGCGCACGACCGACAGGGGGTAGCGATCGAGCTGCTCGCTGAGGAGCTCCACCATCCAGGCGGCCTCTTCGAGCATCAGCCAGCCGGGGTCGGTAGGGCGAATGTCCTCATCGCCGTAGGCGGGGATGCGCTGGGAGAGCCGATCGCGCACGTCGCGGAGCAGGGTCTCGCGGTCGAGCCGCAGGGAGGCGGGAGGGGAAACGCGCAAGCTCACTCTCCTCGGGCGACGATCAATCCGGCGAAGGCGCTATAGCCCGCCTGGGGCAGCGGGGCCGTCCGGGATGGCCTGATTTCAGGCGCTCCGTGGAGGACCCCCAGCAGCACCTTCAGCCGTCGATCACCGCCTGAATCGCAACGGGGCCAGACTCGGTCTCGAGCTGCAGCTCAATCTGCAGCGAAGCCTGGACGCCGAACCGTACCAGAGCGGCCTCGCCGATGGGGACACTGCGCCGTTCGTTGTCCGAAGGTGCGCCCCAGCGCGTCTCCACCCGCACGCCGCAGTCGACCACGTCGACCTCGGGCATGTGGCGCGAGACCGCCGCGCGCACCGCCTCGGCCAGCTCTTCGAGCCGGGAATTGGTCAGCGCTTGGCCGACGAAGCGATCGAGGTCACAGCCGAAGTCCGGGCGCCAGGGGAGCTGCCCCGGCCGCGTCCCCAGGACCATGCGCACCCGGGTGGCGATGTCATCGCGCCGGCTGAGGGCGGCGGGGCCGAGCGGGACCGCCGGATCAAGGAGCGGGTTCATGGACTAAGCCGGGAGGCTGTCGGAGAAGAACTCGATGGTCGTCTGCCAGTCGAGGCCCGTCTCCATGACGTGGGTGACGCCTGATACCACAAAGGGGCCTCCGTAGGGCCACGGGGCGTCCTTGACCTTGACCTTGGCGGAGATCGCCGCGTCGGGGACCGCGTGGCAGCGGATCCGCCCGCTCACAAAACTCTCGGCCCGGCGCTGGAGCATGCCCGTGGCGAGCTCCTTGACGTCGGACGCTTGGGCCGCGCCGCTCCAGTTGTTCCGGGTGATCACCAAGGGGCCTGGGCCGGCTTTGCGAAGGGCCGCGCCGGTTTTGCCGCCGCTGATCTTTTTGAGCTGCCCGTCTTTGGCGGCGAACTCGGCCTTCTTGTTCTTGGTGTAGTCCCAGCCGACCACCTTGACCTCAGTGGCGATGTTTTGGATGTCGGCGGACATCCGGCAGTCGATGACCTGCACGTTCCAGACGAGCTCCAGCGAGCCGGTGGTCTGGTTGCGGGGCTGGAACAGGGCCTGCTTGCCGTCGCTCGTGATGACGAAGTTGCGCTCGTGGGCGAGCCTTTTGAGCAGGCCGAGCGCCTCGTCGTCGAGGTAGACGAGCTCGGCCTCCGTCTCGGTGGTGGCGGTGGCCTTGACCTTGACGCCGGCCTCCTTGGCCACCGCTTTGACGACGCCGTCCTTCTTCAGCTTCTTGACCTCGCTGAAGCGGACGTTGCGGACGCGGTGGAGCTGCTCCAAGCCAAAGAGCTGCACGCGGCCGCGCTGGTCCGGCCCTTCCGACCAGGTGACGCGCACGAGGTCGCCCTCGATCTTGCGCTTCCCGAGGGTCAGCGTGTAGGGCTTCCCGGGCAGCAGCTTTTTGACGGCCTTGGCGAGCGCGGCGCCGGTGAACGCGAGGTCCACGGTGAGGCCGTTGAGCATGTCGAGCGACTCGGCGTACTCCATGCGGGTGACGTAGGGGGCCCAGCTTGCGCTGTCCCCGTCGATCGCGAGGTCGAAGACGGTCTTTGGTGGCATGGGAGCTCCGTCGGCCGCAGGCGCGGCGGCCCAAGGCGAGGCGGGCCAGGTGCTGGGCGGCCTTTATTTGGCTTTTGAGGCGTCCGTGGGCGCCTTCTCCGCGGCCGTGTTGATCTTCTCTCGGCTGGCCAAGGTGGCGGGCGTCACCTTGGCGTTGAGGCCGACGCCCTCCAGGCTGAGCGCGACGGTGGCCCGCTTGGGGTTGCCCTTGTCGTCGAAGAGCACGACATCGGCCGTCATGGTCTTGATATAGCCGACGAAGGTAAAGTCACCCCAGCTAAAGGTGACGAAAGGCGGGCGCTTGAGCTTGGCGTCTGTCTCGTCGTCCATGTCCGGCATCGACAGCGATTGGAGCTTGAAGATGTCGGCGGTGA
>CANHON010000081.1 GCA_947462115.1 Deltaproteobacteria bacterium
AGCACGGACAGGGCCTCGGGGTCGCGCCCCATCAGCGTGGCGAGGTCCCGGAGCGCGCCCTGCAGGTCCACGCCGAAACTGAGCGCGAGGTAGAACGAGAGCCAGGTGAGGCCGAAGATGCTGAACCACACGCCCATCGCGACCTTTCCGTACATCTCCAGCAAGGCGCGGTAGCGTGCGCGCAGCCCGTTGAGGCGATCGATCAAGCCCATGGCTCACTCCATTTCTGTCGGAACTAACGGGTCTCGCGCACCAGCACATCGTAGCTGACGAGGCCGCGGATCACGGTCTTGGTGTCGCCGTTCTTGTCGAGGATCACGGTGGTGGGCAGGGTCTCGACGGCCCAGGCCCGGGTGAGCCGGGTGTCGGCCAGGGCCACTCGCCAGGACATGCTCAGCGCTTGGGCGGCGCCCCGCACCTTCGCTTCGTCCCCGGAGTCCACCGCCAGGCCGATCACAGGGATCTCGGGATAGTCCCGATGGAACCTGGCGATCTCCGGCATCTCGGCGCGGCAAGGGCCGCACCAGCTCGCCCAGAAGTTCAGGACCACCTTCTGGCCCTGCAGCTCGTCGATGGTGAACCGCACGCCGTCGAGGTCGCGGAGCTCGGGCAGGCGATCCGCTTCGGTGGGCGCCGCGCTCCTCATCCACACCGACACCGCCAAGAACAGCGCGGCGGCGGCCAAAAGGGCCATGGTCCAGTCGGCGAAGAAGCGGCGCATCCTGCCCTCGGGGAGAACGGGGCGGGCCCCCGCGGTGGGCTGACGGTATAGCGGGGCCCGACCGCACCGCCCAAGGACCGAGCATGGCCCGCAACCCCCGCACCCTCGCCCCCCTCCCCGCCTCGCCCGAAGAGGCCTGGGAGCGCCGCGCGGGCCGGGTTCGCGCCGCCCTCGCGCAGCGCATCGGCACCGTGGTCGCGGTGGTCGAGGCGGTCCACCGCCGCCACAACACCAGCGCCATCCTCCGGTCCTGTGAGGCCTTTGGCGTGCACGAGGTCCACCTCATCAGCAACGACTTCCGGCCGGCCAAGGGGGCGGCCCGCGGCAGCGAGCGCTGGGTCGACCTGCGGGTGCACGCCACCACCGCGTCCTCGCTCTCCGACCTCAAGGCGCGCGGCTTCGCGATCTACGTGGCCGACCTCGGCGTGGACGCCTTCACGCCCGACGACGTGCCGCTCGACCGTCCGCTGGCGGTGGTCTTCGGCGGCGAGGTGGCCGGCATCAGCGACCAAGCGCGCGCCCTGGCCGATGGCGTGATCACCGTGCCCATGCGGGGTCTCACCGAGTCGCTCAACGTCGCCTCGGCGGCCACCTGCGCGCTCTACCGGCTCGCCGAGCGCCGCCGCGCCCTGTTGTCGGGCGCGGGCGACCTCGATCCCGCCCGCGAGCAGGCCTTCTACGACGCCTGGCAGGCCGAAGAGCAGGCGGCGCGCGCCGGCATGGACGCCCGCAACGCCCTGGACGAGGACCCAGACGACGAGGCGTGATTGGCGTGATTGAGGCCGCTCTCGCTTGGGGGCTCAGCCCGCCGCGACCTCGGCGAGCAGGCGGCTCCGCACCCATCCCCGCCGCGGATCGGTGGGGTGCAGGGCGCCCTCCAGCTGGCGGGCCATGGTCGGCAGCTCGGCGCTGCGGTTGTTCCGGGCGATCAGCGCGGTGAGGTAGTGGTCCTCCCAGTCTGCCCCTTGGGTGTTCTGGCCGATCTGCTCGAGCAGCTCGGTCACCCGGGCGGGCGCGGCGCGGTCTTCGAGGTAGAGCCGCGCCAACATCCGGCCAGCAGCCACGTCAAAGGCTTGATTTCCGCACTTTCCGGGGCTGCTGCAGGTGTGGGCCAAGCTGACCTCGAGGGCGTTGGCGGCGCCGACGCGATCGCTCTGGGCCTCCCGTGCCCGGGCCAAAAGCCGGTACAGCCCTTGATCTTTGGGGGCCCGCTCGATGAGGGCGCTGACCTCGCGCTCGGCTTCGGCCGGGCGGTCGAGGGCCTCCAGCACGCTGGCGCGGGCCCCGCGCAGGCTGATGGCCTCGCCCTTCTTGAGCTCCCCGTCGATGAGGCCGAGGGCTTGATCGCCGCGGCCGATGCGGGCCAGGACTTGGGCCTCCAGCACGGCGGTCTCGTTGTTGCCGATGCGCTGGTGGCCGATGCCCTCGCGCATCTTTTGGAGCTGCGCCGCGGCGATCTCGAGCTGGCCGAGCTGCAGCGCGGCGCGGGCGGCGTCCCAGCCGGCGGCGGGCTCGCGGTCCACGTAGGGCAGCAGGGCCGCGAGGGCGGGCTGCGGCTGGCCCTCTTCGAGGAGCATGACGGCCTGGGCGTAGGCGCCGCCGAGCTTGATCAGCCGCTCGCGCAGCGCCTCGGGCCACGACTCCAGCAGCACCGCGTAGCGGAGGCGGGGGTCGTCGGGCGGCAAAGACCACAGCGGATCGTCGCCCTCGGGCACGAGGACGGCCTCTCGGGCGGCTTTTTCGGCGGCCTCGGCCCGCTCTCGATCGAGCTCCGCCCGCGCCTCTGCCCGCACGGCCTGGGCGGCCTGGGCGGAGGCGCCGAATTCTTGGGCCAGGGCGAGCAGGTCTTCGCCGCCTTGCCGATCGCCGGCCATGATGCGGGCCCGGGCCTCGTCGAGGTTGAGCTGCTGCAGGCCGCCCAGCGCCTGCGCGCGAAGGACCGCCGCGGCCTCCCCCTCAACCCCCTCGACCTCCCAGCGCGCTTCGTTGTACTCACCGCGCTGCAGCAGCTTCTCGGCGCGGGCGCACTTGGATGCGGGGTCGGTGCGGAACAGCTTTGCGAAGAAGCTCATCGGGTCCTCCGGGGGCGGTGCCCGCCCTTCACACGGTCTCGGCGCCGCCAAGGGGCTGGGGCCACGGCCCCGCGCTGCACGCTCAGGCTTCGGCGGTGTCCTCGAGGATGATCTCTTCCACGACGAGATCTTCGTCGTCGCCGAGCACGTCGCCCTCCGGGGCGTCCGTGTCGTCTTCACCCTCCTCTTCGTCGTCCCCGGCCGCGGGCGGGAAGCGCCGCAGCTCCTCCACAAAACCCAGGGTCTTGGGCTCCACTTTGTCGATGTAGACGACGCCGTCGAGGTGATCGCACTCGTGCTGGGCGACGATGGCCGGGAAGCCCTGCAGCTCCAGCGCGATGGGGCTCCCGTCGGGCGCGAGCGCCGTGACCCGCACGCCCGCCGGCCGGGCCACGAGGCCGCGCAGCCCGGGCACGCTCAGGCAGCCCTCGTAGCTGCCGATGAGCTCGTCGGAGGTGGGCGTGAGCTCGGGGTTGATCCACACCTCCATGCCGCGGCTGCGATCGACCTGAAGGACCACCACACGGACGCTCTGGTGGACCTGCGGCGCCGCGAGGCCCGCGCCATCGGCGGCCTCGACGGTCTCGAGCATGTCGCGGATCAGGCGCTGAAGCTCGTCGCTGGCGAGCGCCTCGGGGCTGACCGGGGCCGCGACCTGCCGGAGCACGGGGTGGCCGATTCGGGCGATCTTGAGGATGGACAAAGGACCTCCAGGCGTGTCCTCGGCTAACCCGTCGGCGCCCGACGCCGCCCCGCGCAGCCCACCCGAGGGCCACGGGGGCCACGCTCCGGTGAACTCCGCCGAGAGCTCCCCCCACGCGCCGCAGAACGGGCTAGACCGCGGCAGAATCAACCCAGCGCGCCGGCGAGCCCGGTGGAGGGACCGATGGCTGATCCCAAGAATGTGTGGAAGGACAACGTCCGCGGCGAGAACACCATCGCCGGCAAGCGCCTCTCCTTCTACGTCGATCTGGAGTGCATCCTCTGCTCGGTGTGCTCGGACGCCGCGCCGAGCAACTTCCGCATGAGCGACGAAGAAGATCACGACATCTGCTACAAGCAGCCCGAGAACGAAGAAGAGCTGCGGGCCTGCTACGAAGCGATGGAGAACTGCCCGGTCGAGGCCATCGGCGACGACGGCATCGCCTAAGGGCGGTCCGCCTCAGCGGGGCCCAAACAGCGCCGCGCTGGCCGCGCTCAGCTCGTGCTTGGCCGCGCGCATCAGGCGGCCCACCTCGGGCTCGTCGGGCAGCTTGTCGTCGAGCTGCACCTTGCGGTCGAGGGCCCAGGCCAGCGACCCTTCGGCGCCCCAGCCCACCCGCAGCTCGCCGATGCGCTCGGTCTGAAAGACCGCCCGCACCCAGATCGCCCGCCCTACCTGCAAGGGCTGGTAGGTGCCGTGGTGGGTGTTCGCGTCGATGACGACGTCCACGAGGCCATCATCGGCGAGCCGTCGGGCGTGCTCGGTGGCGCCCTGGCTCAGCAAGACAACCCGGTCCACCTCGGGCCGAAGGCGCAGCAGCGCGGCCTTCCCGGCGCGGTAGGGGTCGGCGCGGGTGTAGCCGGGGGTCGGCACGGCGGGGGAGCCCTCGGCGGTGATGCCGGTCACGCCGACCCGGAGTCCGCCCACAACGACGATGTGGTGCGGCAAGACGCCGGGTCCGCTGATGTTGGCGCTGACCACCGGCAGGCCCGCCTCGCCCGCGAGGCTGCGCATGCCCATGATGTCGCCGTAGCCGAGGTTGAGGACCTGCACCCCGGCAGCCTTCAGCCCGGCGGTCATCCACTGGTTGGTGAGGGGCGCGTCGGCCCGGGGCGCTCCGTCGAAGCCCGGCGCGTCCAGGGACCAGCCGCCCGCGTTGACATGAAGCACAGGCGGGCTGTTCTCGGCGCCTCGGGTGGCCGCTGCGTAGGCGGCCTGGCGCGCGAGCCCGCCCTTGGCCCCGCCTTCGCAGCCGCAGGGGAAGGGGTCACCCCGCTCCTCGGCGCCGTAGAGAATGACGAGCTGGGCGTTGTCTTGGGGGGCGAGGCGCTCAACGAGGCGCCCCTCGACCAGCTCGACGCCCTGCAGCCCCGCGGCGGGCGGGGCGGCCAGCGGCTCGGGCGGGCGGCAGGCTGTCCCGGCGAGCAGCGCGACGCAGAGGGCAGACAGGGAGGTCCGAGGGCAGGGCGTGGGCATGGCCGCGGTCTATCCAATTTCGATCGGCCGCTCGTGGCCGGGGTTCAGGTGCGCTGCGCCCGAGACGATGGTGTGGCACGCCCATGGGAGACCGATCGCCATGACCGACCCCGCCGCTGTCCCCTCCCTTGTCCCTCGCGCGCCCCTGGGCGCCGCGCCCGCCCCTGGCCCTGCGGCCCTGCGGGAGGCCGAGGGGCCGATCGATCGACCCTGGCTGATCGACGCGCACCTGATGCACGCCGCCCTCAGCTCGGCGCCGGTGGTGATGGAGCGCCTGCCCGTCGGCAGCTGGGTGAGCGGCCGGCTCGATCTGGCGGATGACTTCGGGGAGGTGGGCTTCGTCGCCAGCGGTCCCGGCGCCTTGCCGCGGCCGGGCGCCGAGGTGCGCCTCCGCTACTGGATGGGCGCGATGGCCTGTGAGCTGCACACCGATGTGCTCGGCCATACCACCGTCGGCCGCGCCCGCCTGGCCCGCCCGCGCGTGGTGCGCTGCACCGATCGACGGCTGCTGCTGCGGGTGGCGGTGGCGCAGGCCGCAGGCTGGTCGCTGCGCTGGGGGAGCCCCGACCGCGGCCTCGAGCTGCCCTTGGCCGACCTCTCGGCAGGCGGCGCGGCCTGTGTGCTGCCGCCGGGCGTCTCGTTGATCGGCGCGGAGTCTGAGGCCTGGCTGCTCATCCCCGGAGAGGCGCCGATCCCGGTGGCGGCGAGCTTGTGTCGGCGCTGGGAAGAGGCCGGGCAACGTCGCATTGGGCTCGCCTTTGGGCCGATGTTCCACGTGGATCTCGCCCGGCTCACCCAGCGGTTGATCCGGGGGACGGAGGGCTTCGAAGCGCCGCCGGTGCAGGGGGCCGACGCGCCCCGCTGGGTCAGCGCCGCTGGCTGAGGCCACCGCCCGCCACCGCTCGCTTCCGCTGCCCCGCGCGGCTCGCCAGCGGGGGAGCGCGGGATAGCTGCGGTCGGGGCGGGGCTCCCGGCCTTCGTGGCGGGGCCCCCTGGGGGTGCCCGTGCAGACCAAGCTCGCGCTGTTCTTCCCGCGCTTCCGGTATCCGAGCGGCGACTTTCCCATCGGGATTGGCCTGCTGGCCGCTGTTGTCATGCGGGAGCTGGGCATCGAGGTGGTGGTCTGCGACACCACCTTCGCGCCGCGGATGGAGACGGTCGAGCGCTTCTTGGATGAGCACAAGCCCACCCTGGTCGGCGTGGGCATGAGCACCTTGATGCTGGGCGAGGGGCTCGCGGTGTGCCGGGCGGCCAAGCGGCGCGGCTTGCCGGTCTTCGTGGGCGGCCCGCACCCCACCACCGACCCCGCCGGCATGATGGAGCGGCCGGAGATCGACGCGGTGGTCATCGGCGAGGGCGAATTGCCCACCGTGGCGCTGGTCCGGATGTTCATGGAGGGCGCCCGGCGGCCCATCCCGGGCGCTTGGGTCCGTGGGGAAGACGGCGCGCCCATCCCCAGCCACGAGCGCCTGCCGGTGCCCGACCTCGACGCCCTGCCCTGGCCGGCCTGGGACCTGCTGGAGATGGAGGCCTACATCAGCGCCTGGGGCCAGCTCGACAGCTTTAAGCCCGGCTTACGGGGCGTCAACGTCACGGCGAGCCGGGGCTGTCCCTTCACCTGCACCTTCTGCCAGCCGGTGCTCGACGCCATGTTCGGCCGAAAGCTCCGGCAGCGCACGCCCGACAGCGTGGTCGCCGAGCTGGTCGAGCTCAAGCGGCGGTTCCAGATCGAGGGCTTCTGGTTCACCGACGACACCTTCACCACCAACCGCAAGTGGGTGCTCCGCTTCTGCGACGCGATGGAAGCAGCGAACCTGGGCCTATTTTGGGGCTGCACTACCCGCGCCAACCTCATCGCCCCCGACCTGATGCGCCGCATGCACGCGGTCGGCCTCCGCAAGATCGGCATCGGCCTCGAGAGCGCGGTGGAGCGCATCCGCGAAGGGGTCTACGAGAAGGGCGTCAGCGCCGATGAGGTCAGCGAGACGGTGCGGATTGCGGATGAGATCGGCGTGCAGACGCTGCTTTTCCTCATGCTGGGCGCGCCGGGCGAGGGGCGGGGCGAGATGCTGCAGACCATTGAGCTGGCCACTCGTTTGCCAGCCTCCGAGGCGAGCTTCTCGCTGTTCGTGCCGATCCCTGGCACCGATGTCTACACCCGCATGCTTGAGGCCGGCTACGCGCTCAGCGAGGACTATACCGACTACGACTATTACGCGCGGCAGCCCTTTGTCGGCGAGATCAGCCGGGCGGAGCTGCGCATGATCCAGCGCTTCGCCTACCTGCGCTTCTACAGCCACCCGCAGCGCTGGCGCAGCCTCGCCCGCGTGGCGAGCACGGGCTCGGGGCTCCGCAGCCTGGGACGCAAGCTGCTGCGGATCGTCCCGCGGGGCTTCGGCCCGGGCGACGAGGCGGCCCAGGCAGACGCCCCCCGGGTCACGCCCGCCGCGGGAAGTCCGGGGACGTCGGGGGCAAGCGCGCTGGCCTGAGGCGCACGGGCGCGGCCGGGCACCGCCGTGGTAGGCTCTGCCCCTCTCCTTGCTCGGAGCCTCGCCGTGAGCCGCTTGCACCTTTTCCCCACCTCCTTGCTGCTGTTGGCCGCGGTCGCCACCCTGGGCTGCCCAGCACCCCCCGAAGACGCCCAGTGGGTCTTGCGAGACGGCTCGGGCGGTCCAGGGGCGCCCGGGGGTCCGGGTGCGCCCGGCGGCCCCCAAGGTCCCGGCCCAGGGGAGGGCATGCCCGAGGGCGCGCCGGTGGGCGGCGATGCGGGCGCCGGCGTCAACGACGTGCCGATGGGCGGCGTCGGCGCAGCCATGCCCCCGCCCGACGGTGAGCCGCTCGCGCTCGGTGGCGACGAGAAGGCCGAAGCTGAGAACGGCGTGGCCACCAGCGGCGCAGGCAGCACTCCTGCCCCTCCCGGAGAAGAGGTGCCCGGGCCCCCCAGCTTTGTGTCGGGGCAGCCGGGCGCGGCGGGCGGCAAGCCCGGCATGCTCCCGGCGGACAAAGCGGTGGGCCCCGCGCCGCCGGGCGCTGGCACCCCGCCGCCGGCGGGCCAAGCCAACGGCAAGGCCCCGGCCGACGGCGCGAAGGGCGCGCCCCCCAAGCCGCTCCCGGCAGACGGGTCGGGCCAGAAGCCCCGCCCGGAGATCACCTTTAGCGACAGCGGCTCGATGATCACGGTCTCAGGCACGATCACTCCGGCCACAGCATCGGACGGCAAGCTCCGGCTCGACGTGCTCAGGCCCGGCAGCGCGGGCTTCCCCGAGCTCATCCACAGCGAGGAGCTCAAGCGCGGCGGGCCCTTTCGCCTGAAAGTGCCGACGAATACCGGAGATATCCGTCTTATCGCTTACTTTGACATCGCCGAGCCCGGGCCGCAAGACGGAGAAGACTCAGGGCGTGCGGAGCTCAAGATCGGCGCGGCGGACATCACCGACGTGGTCCTCAAGATCGAGAAGATCACGATGAAGGACTAGGCGCGGCCTGCCCCTGGTCCCTCGGCAGCCCTGGTCCCTCGGCAGCCCTGGTCCTTTTGCCCCCCTGCGCCGGAGCCGCGATGCACCCCGCGACCCTTCGCCCCTCGGGTGGTCCTGCCGGCCGCCGTTCTCGCGCCGCGCTCCGCCTGGGCCTGATGGTCGGGGGGATCGTGGGCTGCGCTGGCGACGACCCGAAGGGCGCGGGCGATGGGGGCGCCGACGCGCCGGCCGTCTCGGAGCTGTGCGCGGGCTTGGCCTGCGTGGTCGCCGATCCGGCCGCGCTCAGCCTCGCGCTGCGCTTTGACGGCCAGCCGCGGGCGGTCCTCGGACCCGACGCCTTCGAGATCGGCGTGGAGGACGCTGTCCTCGACGATCGGAGCTATGATCCCACCTACCCCGATCCCGCCACCCGCTGGGCGGGCCTCGAAGCGATGGAGACGGTCGAGTCCACCCCGGAGCGCCTGCGCCTCCGGCTGCGCTTCTCGGGCGGTGGGGCCCTGCTGGCCACGCTGCGCCCCATGGACCCCGGCGGTCTTCGGCTGGAGCTGGCGCCCGAGGTCGAGGAAGACGCGCCGCTCGACGGTGTGATCGTCGCCTACCGGGTGTCGGTGGCGGTCGGCGCGGACGAGGGCTTCTATGGCCTCGGCGAGTGGTTCGACCGGCCGGAGCACCGCGGGATGGTGCGCCCCATGCACATCGTCGCCGATCTCGCCTCCGAGTCCTCCTACAACGAGGCCCACGTCCCGGTGCCGTTGATCGTGGGAACGGCTGGCTGGGGGCTGCTCTCGGCGAGCGACCGACCCACCAGCTTCGACGTGGCGGCGAGCGCGCCCGACCGGGTGCGGGTGGCCGTCGGCACCGGGCCGGGCAGCGAGGCGGGCCTCGAGCTGCAGCTCTACGCCGCGGAGCAGCCCCTAGACGTCACCGCCCGCTACTACGCCGCCACCGGGGCCCCGCGTCTGCCGGCGCCCTGGGCCTTGGGCCCCCTGCTGTGGCGCGACGAGAACATCGACCAGAGCGAGGTGCTGGCCGACATCGAGCAGATCCGCGCGCTCGACCTCCCGGCCTCGGGCATCTGGATCGACCGGCCCTATGCCAGCGGGGTCAACACCTTCGACTTCAACCCCGCGCTCTACCCGGATCCGGCCGGGATGATCGGGGCGGCCCACGCGGCGGGCCTGCGGGTGGCGGTCTGGCATACGCCCTACCTCGACCCGGACGAGACCGGCGCGCTCTTTGAAGAAGCCCAAAGGCAGGGCTTTTTCCCACCCGTGGTGCCGATCGTCTTCAACAACTGGAGCGAGCCCATCGACTTCACCCAACCGGCCGCCGTGGCCTTCTGGACCGGCCTGATCGACCGCTACACCGCACTTGGGATCGAAGGCTACAAGCTCGACTATGGCGAGGACGTGATCCTGGGCATCAACGGCGGACGGCTGGCTTGGCGCTTCGGCGACGGCAGCGACGAGCGCACGATGCACAAGGGCTACATGCGGGCCTACCACCAGACCTATGGCGAGACCCTGCCCAGCGACGGCGGCCTGCTGCTGTGCCGGGCCGGCACTTGGGGCGACCAGGTCAACGTCAACGTCATCTGGCCCGGTGACCTCGACGCCGACATGGCCCAGCACCGCGAGCCCCGCGAAGATGGCTCGCTCTCGGTGGGCGGGCTGCCGGCGGCCGTGAGCGCGGCGGCGGGCTTGGGGCCCTCGGGCTTCCCCTTCTTCGGCTCGGACACCGGCGGCTACCGCCACTCCCCGCCGGACACCGAGACCCTGATCCGCTGGTTCGAGCACACCGCGCTGAGCGCCGTGATGCAGGTGGGCAACAGCGCCTCGGGGCAGCCCTGGGAGCTGCTGGACGGCGAAGCGCTCGACCTCTACCGCGACTACTCCCGGCTCCACCTCCGCCTTTTTCCCCTGATCTGGACGCTGTCCCAAGGGCTGCTCGAAGGCGGGCGGCCGATCCTGCGGCCCTTTGGCCTCCAAGAGCCGACGCTCGGCCAGCACCCCGCGGACGTCTACTTTTTCGGCGAAGACCTGCTCGTCGCGCCGGTGGTCACGCCGGGGGCCACCACCCGGGTCCTCCCGCACCCATCGGGCGAGTGGATCGGGTGGTTTGACGGCGTCCCTCTGCCGGGCGCGCCCGGCGAGCAAGTGGAGGTGCCCGCCCCCTTGGAGCGCCTGCCGCTGTTCTTGCGGGTGGGCGGCGTGATCCCGCTGCTGCGGCCCACCATCGACACGCTTGCGCCCGTGGCTGACCCGGAGGCCATCGACTCCTTCGACGCCGATCCCGGCCGGCTCTGGGCCCGGGTGGCCGTCGGGGCGGACGGCTCCGCCGGGGTCTACGACGGGAGCCGCCTCACCCTGCAGGACGATGGCGAGACGATCACCATCGAAATGACGCCAGGGACGGTGTTTCGGCAGGGCTTTGCCCTGGAGGTCCTCGGCCTGAGCGGGCCGCCGAGCGAGGTGCTGGTCGATGGCGCCCCGTCCGTGGACTGGGAGCAGGTGGGGCCGCTGCTCATCGTCCCGGCGGGCAGCCGACGCGTCGAAGTTCGCCGCTGATCCTCGGCCGTCGCCTCGATCGAAGGGGCGCTCAGGCGCGGCGCCCGAGCTGGAGGGCCGGCGGACGCGCCTGCGGGCGCTGGGCCAGCAGCCGCGTGGGGCCGGCGCCGGGGCGCAGCCCGTGGGAGGCGAGGCCCGCCACCACCACGCGCACGCCCTCGCGCAGCAGGCGCTCGTCGATGCCCTCCTCCTCTTCGTCGAGGAGCAGGCCGCCGAGCTCCGCCTGAAGGTAGGCCGCCACCTCGAGGAGGGCGCCGAGCACGGCCTCGGGCTGCGGCTGGGTCGCCGGCTTGAAGCTGAGCTCCAGGCCCTGCACACAGCTCGGATCGCGGGCTTGGCCGTGGTGGACCACCTCCCCGCCGTCCCAGCCCTGCGCGTCGAAGATCGGCGGGCCGCCCCCCTCCGGCAGGTAGCCGAGGCGGCCCTCGGGGAGGGCGCTCAGGCCGAGCTTCGCGGTGAGCAGGCCCCACACCCGCGCGGGCTGCCAGCCGCTGCCCGGGGCCAACAAGCGGATCAGCACCCGGCTGTCCCAGGCGCGGCGCAGGCGCTGGAGGCCGCGGGCCCGCTCGGCGGCGATGGCGGTGGGGAGGCTCGGGCAGATGAGGTGGGCGCCGATGGGCTGCAGGCGCTCGATGGTGGTCGCCAAGCGCTGCTGGAACGCCGCCTCATCGGGGACGCTGTCCGCGTCTTCGGCCCGCCCGCGGACGATCACCCAACCGCCGGCCTGCAGCGGCTCGGCGGGCGGCGGCGCGGCCGCGCTCAACAGGTCCCACTCGACGGAGACGCCCTCGCAGAGGGTGGTCTCATCGAGCAGCTCGAGGGCCGCCGTGGCAGGACGGCCGAGGCGGGGGGCGTGCACCCGTGCCACCGCCCGGTTGGCGCCGACCGAGGCCACCCAGGCCCCGCTCACCAAAGAGCGGAGCGCGCGGGCGGCCACCGGCGCGGTGAAGCGGGCGTCCACCGCCCACCGCCAGGACGCGGCGCCCTCTAGATCGACCGGCGGCGCTTCAAGCGCGCGGAGCGTGGCGAGCGGCGGGGCCTGGGCCATCGGGGGACCACCTGAGCTGGCGTCGGAGATCGGCGGGCGGGGGACCGCGCCCTCGTGCTGCTTCGGACCCGCAGCGCTGGGCCTGCATGCGGAAGTCTACCGGCGGCGGATCGGAATTGCCAGCCCTTGCGATCGCGGCAACCGCCGCTGCCTGTCGGCATTTTGCGGACAGTGCAGACATCGGTGGGGCTGGAACAGGGGTGGAGGGGCCCGCCGTTTCCGCGGTGAATACAGGGGGATCAGCGGGCTGGGGCGGGCGGGTCGCCAACCGCGGGGTCGGCCCTGTCTGCTCGCGGTGGATCCCGGCCGTCCAGCGCGCTCGACCGAGGAGCTCCGACCGCTCCAGATTGTTCACTTCCCGTCACAATCTTGAAGCCGGCCTCGGCTTGCATAAGTATTCAGCCGATTGTATATCCGCGGTCTGCGTCGCGGGGCCCCACCGTGACGCTTGTTTTCGTGGCGCCTTTCGGAGACCCCCCACCATGACCCTTCGTGTCGGCATCGCAGGCGCCTCCGGCTACACCGGCGTGGAGCTGCTGCGCTTGCTCAGCCAGCACCCCGAGGCCGAGGTGGTGGCCCTGGCGGGCGGGCGCGCGGCGGGTCAGTCGATGGCCGCTTCGTGGCCGGCCTTGACGGGGCTCGGTCTGCCAGACATGGCCGCGCTTGACCTGTCCTTCGCCGTGGGCCTGGACGCGCTGTTCCTCGGGCTGCCCCACGGCGTCTCCGCCGCCTACGTCGCCGAGCTCCACGCGGCCGGCCTGCTGGACGCGGGGCTGCGGATCATCGACCTGGGCGCCGACTTCCGCCTGCGGGACGCGGACGTCTTCGCGCGGGTCTACGGCGCGGCGCACCCCTGCCCCGGCCTGCTGCCCGAGGCGGTCTACGGCCTGCCCGAGGTGCACCGCGAGGCCCTCCGCACCGCCCGCATCATCGCCAATCCCGGCTGCTACCCCACCGCCACCGCCATCGCCGCGCTGCCCCTCGTCGAGCAGCTCGGCGCCGATTGGCTGGCGGTCACCGGCATCTCCGGCATCTCGGGCGCGGGCCGCAGCCCGGGTCCCCGCAACCTCTACTGTGAGACGGCCGAGCGGGTCGTGGCCTACGGCGTGGCCGGCGGCCACCGCCACACCGCCGAGATGGAGCAGCTGCTCGGCGCTTCGGTCAGCTTCACGCCCCACCTCGCGCCAATGGTGCGGGGCATGACGGCCACCGTGCTCGCCCGTCCCAGCCGCCCCGTCGACAACGACGAGCTGTACGATATTTACGTCAAGCGTTTCGCCGACCACCCGATGGTCACGGTGCTCCGCGCGCCGCCCTCGAGCGGCGATGTGCGGGGCACGGCCCGGGCCCAGGTGGCCGCCTTCTACGACGCCGAGCGCGGCGTGATCACCGCGACCTCTGCCATCGACAACATCGGCAAGGGCGCGGCCGGTCAGGCCGTTCACAACATGAACCTCGCTTTTGGGCTGCCGGAGATCTCCGGGCTGCCCTTCTTGCCGCTGCTCCCCTAGGCAGACCTGGAGGCGCCCATGGTGGTGCGTGAGGCTCGCGGGGCAGATGTCCCGCAGATCGTGGCCGTGATGGCCCCCGCTGTCGCTGAAGGCAGCGTTCTGCCGCGGGACGTCCGCGCAGAGGACTTCCTCGTCGCTGAAGCGCCCGACGGCGCCATCATCGGCGTGGTCGCGCTCAGCGCCTGGTCGGCCGAGGTGGTCGAGCTCGGCAGCCTCGTCTCGGCGCTGCCGGGCCGCGGCGTGGGCGGGCTGCTGGTCGAGGCCGCGGTGCAAGAGGCCACCCGGCGGGGCTTCTCGTCGATCGTCTCGCTCACGGGCATCGGCGGCTTCTTCGAGCGCAGCCGCTTTGTGCAGGTCTACGACCGGCCCTGGGCCCGCGCCCGGGGCTGCGCCACCCTGCCGAGCCAAGACTTCCCCGAGCTCAGCGAGGCCGTCGGCAACAAGGCCCGCCGCTGCGCGGTCTGCCCCCGGCTCGCCAACTGCAGCCAGTCCTTGCTCGCCCGCCCCCTGCCCGTCGCCCGGGCCCTCGCCTCCCGAGAGGTCGCCTGATGTCCACCGTCGACGCCCCGTCCCACGCTGTCTCCCTCATCGCCCTGCCCGGGGCCCAGGCCCTCCCGCTGCTCCCCGGCGGGGGCTGGAGCAGCGCGCCGGGCGTGCGCTGCGGCGTGGCCCGCGGGCGCATCAAGCTGAGCGCGAACCGCGACGACGTCGTCGTTTTGTACGCGCCGGGTGTGGCGGCCGCGGTCACCACCCGCAGCACCGCCCTCGCCGCCCCCTGCGCCTGGACCCGGACGGCCGGCGCCGGCCAAAACGTCGCGGTGGTGATTAATTCCGGCAACGCCAACGCCAGCACCGGCGCCCAAGGTTTGGCCGACGCCGAGGCCACCGCCGTCGCCGTCGCCGAGGTGCTGGGCTGTGCGCCGCGCGAGGTGCTCGTGTGCAGCACCGGCGTGAT
>CANHON010000082.1 GCA_947462115.1 Deltaproteobacteria bacterium
ATGGTGTGGATCTCGTCGATGAACAGCACCGCGTGCGGCTGCTTGCCCAGCGCCTTGAGCACGCCCTTGAGGCGCTCCTCGAAGTCGCCGCGGTAGCGGGTGCCGGCCAGCAGGGCGCCGAGGTCCAGCGAGTAGACCGTGGCGTTGGAGATGGCCTCTGGCACTTTGCCTTCGTGGATCCGGCGGGCGAGGCCCTCGACCAAGGCGGTCTTGCCGACGCCGGGGTCGCCGATCAACATCGGGTTGTTCTTCCGGCGCCGGGCGAGGATGTGGATGATGCGCTCCACCTCTTCGTCTCGGCCCACCAGCGGGTCAATCTCTCCGCGCGCGGCTTTGGCCACGAGCTCGGTGGTGTAGGCGCTGAGCGGGTCCTTGTCGTCGTCGCCGCCCTCGTCGTCGCCGTCGCCCGCCTCGTCCCGGTCCTCCTCCCCGCCGGCGCTCTCCCGCCGCTTGGGGCCTTCGGGGGCCTGGGGTTCGTCCTTGGGTTTGGCCTTGCGCTGCTTGGCGCCGGGCACGGGCTTGCCCTTGCCGTGGCTGATGTGGGCGGTCAGATCGACGCGCCGCACGCCCTGCTCGGCGAGCAGGTAGACCGCTTGGCTGTCCTCTTCGCGCATGAGCTCGGCGAGCAAGGTGGGGCCGTCGAGCTCGCCTTTGCCGTTGCTCTGCACGTGCAGCAACGAGCGCTGAAACACCCGGTTGAAGCCCTGGGTTTGCTGGGGCTGGACGTCGGCGTCCTCGGGGAGCTTCTCGAGCTCCTCCTCCAAGAAGCGGTTGAGGTCGCGCTCCAGCTTCTTGAGCTTCACGCCCACCGCTTCGAGCATGTTGGCGGAGTCGGGATCGTGCAGCAGGGCCAGCAGCACGTGCTCCAGCGTGAGGAACTCGTGGCGGCGGTCGGCGGCGTCGTCCAGCGCCCGGCTCAGGGCGACTCGCAGGTTGTTCGAGATGTTCATCATCGGCTCCGTCGGGCGTTTGCTACTCAGGCTCTGTGGTCAACAGCAGCGGGTAGCCATTGTCTCGGGCGTACTGAACCGTCAGGGCGCACTTGGTCTCGGCGACCTCTCTGGGATAAACGCCAGCAATGGCGACCCCATCGTTGTGGACCGTCAGCATGATGCGGGTGGCTTCGGCTTTGGTGCGGCGGAAAACGTCCTCCAGCACGTGCACCACGAACTCCATCGGCGTGAAGTCGTCGTTGTGCAGCATCACCTTGAACCGGCGCGGGCGGCTGATCCGCTCCTTGAGCATGGTGGCGTCGTCGCGCTCGGTCTTTCGCGACGGAGGGCCGCCCTTCTTCTGATCACCGCTCATGCGAACTCCCATCGGCGAGGTCGGTCAGGCTAGACACCGACCCGGCCGGTGACCAGTCTGTGGGCCACAATTCTGCCCAAGTCGCGGGGCGCGCCTGCAGCGACCGGCGGTGCGCCGTCCTACCCGGCTCTGCGGCCGCGCGAAGGGGAGGGCCGGTGATCAGGGGGCAGGCGGCGCCCCGCTGTCGACGGTGCCGGAGTCCACCGGGCCGTCGGTCGCGCAGACCGCCTCGGCGCAGCAGCGCCAGTCCCGCGGCGGGCGACCGAGGGGGGTCTCCCGGAGCTCGGCGTGGGCGGCGTCCGAGAAGGACCCTTCGATGGTGTGAATGCTGTCCTCGACGGTGATCCGGCGGCCCTCCACCCGGACGGGGCCGGGCCCCGGCAGCGTGGTGCGGGCGCCCTCGGCGTAGAACAGCGCGTCGGTGCGGGCGCGCATGCCCGCGCTCTCGCAGCGCCACGCGCCCGTCGCCCGCTGGTTGAGGGTGAAGGTGACCTCGTGGTGGGTGTTGTCGTGGACGACGATGGTCGTGCTCGGGCTGATCCACTGGGTGCCGCTCGGGTCGGTCCAGAGGGGGAGCCCGTCGCTCAGATCGGCGGGATCGCTGACATCGCCGATGAACACCCGCAGCTCACCGGGCCCGATCTCCACCGTCGCTCCGGTCTCGGCCTGGAGCACCGCCGGCTGCCCGGCGTCGAAGCGGGTCACCCCGGCGGCGAACAGGCTGAAGGGCGCCGCGGTCGGCGCCTCGTCGATGAGCGCGACCACCCGCAGGCTGGTCCCGTGCTGCCCGCTGAGCGTGCCGCGCTGCAGCTTGTCCTCCGCGCTGCACCCGATGACCCCGGCGGCGATCAGGGCCGAGGCGCACGACCGGATGGGCGAACCGGCGGGCGCGGCGACGGGGCCCCGGCGCCCACCTGCAGGCCGTTCGGTGGGCCGTTCGGTGGGCCGACCGCTGGGCAGCGGGGGCGGGCAGGCGAAGGGGCGGGACATCGGCGCTCCACACGCGGACGCGCGTCGGCGCGCCTCGCGCCCCTCCATCGGCTCTGGGGGGCCGCGGGTGAAGCGGGGACGGCCAGCGAAGCGGCAGCTTGGGGCCGCCCGAGGGCCGAGTGGGCCCGCCGCGTGGCCTCCGCTAGGGTTAGGGGCCGTCTGGGTCGGCCGCGCTGGCCCGCGGAGGTCTCATGCGCGTCCAGCTTGAACGATTGGTCGACCTGCTCCGGCGCTCCGGCCACGTGCCCGTGCCCGCGCCCCCGGTGGGCGGCGGCGACGGGCTCGCCTTGTGGATCGACTGGGTTCGCGCGGTGGAGCAGGCCCGCGAAGGGCAGGCCATCTGGCTGCTGCCCAACCTGCGCTTGGTGTGGCTGGCGGACGCGATGGGATTGCTCCGCGCCCTCCGCATGGGCCCCGAGGCCGCCCGGTGGATGTCCGACGGAGATCACCCGCTGGTCGGTGATCCCGAGGATGGCTGCCTGATGTGGACCGAGCGGGGCCTCCCGGAGATCGGCGCGCCGCCGGGCGCGGTGCTCGAGGTGCTGCTCGGCGAGCGGCCCCGCCTGCGGGCCATCGACCTGGGCGGCTGGATCGAGCAGGTCTGCCGCTTGTACGCCGGCGCACAGCTCGAGGTGGACAGCGACGGCTGGGTCTCGCCGCGCCTGCCCGGGGGCGAGGGCGCCCACTAGCCGCGGTCGGTCGGATCGCAGCGCGTCAAGATGACGTCCTCGTCGATGTTTCAGGTGTTTCATCGGCGAGGCGGGGCGCGGGGTGCACCCCCCGGCGGGACGGGCCCCGCCGCTTGGGCTATGGCCGCGCTGGCTCGCCCGCGGCTTCCGCCGGGTCCCGCGAGCCGGGAGGTCGGGATGGAGACGGCGGTCACGCGGGGGGTGCGGGTCGAGGTCCGCACGTGGTTCTTGGCCGGGCAGAGCGATCCCAAGCGGGGGATCTGGGCCCACGCCTATGAGATCACGATCTCGAACGAGTCGGACATCACCGTGCAACTGCTGAGCCGGCACTGGGTGATCCGCAACGAGGACGGCGTCGAAGAGCACGTCCGCGGCCCGGGGGTGGTCGGCGAGCAGCCCCGCTTGGCGCCCGGCGAGCGCTTTCAGTACACGTCTGGCTGCCCGCTGGACACCAGCATCGGCACCATGGTCGGCACCTACGAGATGATCGACGAGCAGGGCAATCGCTTCGAGGTCGACATCCCGGCCTTCACCCTGGCCGAGCCCTACGTCTTCAACTGAAGCGGGGCGCGGGGAGCGGCAGCGCATGGACATCGCCCGATGAGCGCCGCGCTCCAGGCCAAGGCCGCCCGCGTGCAACAGACGCTGGACGCGCTCTACCCGAGCACGCCGGTGCCGCTGGATCATTCCGATCCCTTCACCCTGCTGGTGGCGGTGCTGCTCAGCGCCCAGACCACCGACAAGAAGGTCAATGAGGTCACGCCGGCCTTGTTCGCCGCGGCGCCCGGCCCTTCCGAGATGGTGGCCCTGGGCGAGGCGGCGATCTTGGCCTACATCCAGGCGATCGGGCTCGCGCCGACCAAGGCCAAGCACATCGCCCGGCTGTCGGCCCTGCTGCTGGAGCGACACGGTGGGCAGGTCCCCGACGATGAGGCCGCGCTGGAGGCCCTCCCCGGCGTCGGGCACAAGACCGCCAGCGTGGTGCTGTCCCAGGCCTTCGGCCGCCCGGCCTTCCCGGTCGACACCCACATCCACCGGCTCGCGTGGCGCTGGGGCCTGAGCGAGGCCCGCACCGTGGTGCAGACCGAGGCCGACCTCAAGGCCCTGTTCCCCGCGGCGCGCTGGAACGACCTGCACCTCCAGATCATCTTCTTCGGTCGGGAGCACTGCCCGGCGCAGCGCCACGACTGGGCCGCTTGCCCCATCTGCGCCTGGGCCGGCCTGCCGGAGCGGGAGGTCGAAGAGCGGGCCAGCGGCGTTCACCCCACGCGGGCCCCCCGCGTCAAGGTACGGAAAACACCTTAGTTCGGTAGCGCGGGCCCGGGCTGCGGGGCCTTGGCGGGCCACACCGGGGCCGAGACCACCCGGCGGAGGGCGGAGAGGTAGCTGCCCTGAACCTCGTGGTAGCCGCTGGTCTGGTGCGCGCGCAGCAGGTCGCGCACGGCGGGCAGGTTGTAGTGCGGCACCGCCATGAACAGGTGGTGGCAGCAGTGGTAGTGGAAGGCGTAGGGCGCGAGCAGCCAGGCCTCCAGCGGGTGCGGCACGATGTCCACGGTGGGGATGCGCGGGCCGCCGTAGGCCTGGAGCCCGCCCGGCAGGCCCGCGGCCACTTGGTGCGCGAGGCCGTGCTCGACGACGATCCGGCAGCGGTTGAGGAAGACCGCCACGGTGAACAGCGGGGCGATCCACAGCAGCCCGTAGGCCCACCAGGCGTCCAGGCTCCAGGCGCAGAGCGCGATGAGGCTGAGCTGGGTCAGCACCACGAGGGCGCTGTCGCGGAGCTTGCGCCGGTTGATCTCGGGCGGGTGCTGCGCGCGGTCGCCGAAGCCGCCGGTGCCCTTCTGGCGGATCTTGATGACGAGCTCGACCAGGGTGCCGAGCGTGAGGACCAAGAAGCGCTGCAGGCCGGGTTTTGCGCGGATCACCGTGCCGTAGATGTGGCCGTCGGGGTCGTCGTCGAGGCTGCGGGCCCGGTGGTGGTCGAGGTGCTGGAGCCGGTAGGCGGTGAAGCTCACGCCGACCATCGCTTGGCCGGCCACGCCGAGCAGCTCGTTGAGCCACTCCGGCCAGGCCAAGGTGCGGTGAACGGCCTCGTGGCCGCTGATCACGAGCCGGTACTGCAGGACGCCGAGCACGGGCAGCCCCCACAGCAGGTGCAGGGGGCCGAGCCACCGCGGCAGCAGCAGCAGGGCGAAGATCCCGATCCAGCAGGCGAAAAGACCGGGCAGCGCCACGTTGCGGTGGTCCTGGCGCAGGGCGCGGAGGGCGTCGTCGAGGCTGCCGGCTTCGGGCGCGGGGGGCATCGGGTCTCCGGTCGAGCGGCCCTTCAGGGGCGCCGGGCCCCGCCATCGTAGCGCAGGCGCGCCGCCGCGCCCGCGTCCGCCCTCGAGGCCAACGGGGCCTGTGGGGCACCAACGGGGCCCGCGCCGCGGCCCTGTCCCCGGGGTTTGTCTGTGCCCCAGGAATCAGCGGGAGCGCTGTGCTGGATGGTGTTTTGGGTGGGTGCGGCATCTCGGCTGATCCGTCACCCGGGGCGCTGCGGTATGGTCGCCGGCATGAGCCACGCCAGCCAACTCACCGCGGCCGCTTCGGCCGCCGCGCGCGCCATCCCGCCCTTGCAGACCTCGGTCTACGCGGGCGATCCCCAGCACCAGTCGAACCTCGCGGCCATGACGCAGGGGCTCGCCGAGCTCCACAAGCAGCTCCGGCGCGCCCGCGACGGCGGCGGGGACAAGGCCAACCAGCGCCACCAGGAGCGCGGTCGGCTGCTCCCGCGCGATCGGGTCGCCCACGTGCTGGATCGGGGCGCGCACTTCTTGGAGCTGTGCCCCCTCGCGGGCCTCGACATCGACGGCGGGCGCCCGGGGGCCGGCTTGATCGGCGGGGTGGGCGTGGTCGCCGGCGTGGAGTGCGTGATCAGCGCCAATGACGCCACCCTGCAGGGCGGGGCGATCAACGCCTGGGGTGTGCAGAAGACCCGGCGCCTCGCGGAGATCTCCGCGGAGAACAACCTGCCCTTCATCATGATGGTGGAGTCGGCCGGCGCCGACCTGCCCAACCAGGCCGAGATCTTCTTGCCGGGCGGCCGGGGCTTCCGCGACATCACCCAGCGCAGCGCCGCGCGGGTCCCGACGGTCTGCTTGGTGTTCGGCAGCTCCACCGCCGGCGGCGCCTACATGCCCGGCATGAGCGACTACGTCGTGATGGTGAAGAACCAGGCGCAGGCCTACCTCGCAGGCCCGCCGCTCGTGAAGATGGCCATCGGCGAAGACGTGGACGACGAGGCGCTCGGCGGGGCCCAGATGCACGCCGAGGTCAGCGGCCTCGCGGACTACCTCGCCGAAGACGAGCTGGACGCCTGCCGCCTGGCCCGCGAGATCGTGGCGAGCATCGGCTGGGTGAAACAAGGCCCCGGCCCGAGCATGCCGGCCGATCCGCCGCTCTACGACGCCGCCGAGCTGCGCGGCATCGCCAGCGCCGACGTCCGGGTGCCGTTCCCGGCCCGGGAGGTCATCGCCCGCCTCGTGGACGGCTCGCGTTTTCAAGAGTTTAAGCCCCGCTTCGGCGCGACCTTGGTCACGGGCTTCGCGTCGATCTGCGGCTTCCCGGTGGGGATCTTGGCGAACGACGGGGTGCTGTGGCCGGAGAGCGCCGAGAAGGGCGCCCAGTTCATCCAGCTCTGCAACCAACGGGACATCCCCCTGATCTTCCTACATAACACCACCGGTTTCATGGTCGGTGAGGCGGTGGAGCGGCAGGGGATCATCCGAGCCGGGGCCAAGCTGGTCAACGCGGTGAGCAACTCGACGGTGCCGGCCATCACCATCCAGACCGGCGCCAGCTACGGCGCCGGCAACTACGCGATGTGCGGCCGGGCCTACTCGCCCCGCTTCTTGTTCACCTGGCCCAACCACCGCATCGCGGTCATGGGCGGGGAGCAGCTCGCCGGCGTGCTCGACATCATCAAGCGCCAGAGCGCCGCCCGGCGCGGCCGCGCGGTGGACGAAGAAGAGCTCGGCATGATGAAGCAGCTCATCGCCGGCAAGATCGATCACGAGAGCACCGCTTGGTACGCCACCGCGCGGATCTGGGACGACGGGGTCATCGACCCTGCCGATACGCGCGCGGTCATCGCGATCGCGCTGAGCGCGGCCCACTCGGCGCCGGTCCGCGGCACGATGGCCATGGGCGTCTTCCGCTGAGCCTCGGCGTCGGCCCGGTCCGACCGCCGATGGAGGTTGTTTTCCGTATGGTGTTTCAGCCCATTCGACGCCTGTTGGTGGCGAACCGCGGGGAGATCCTCGCCCGCGTGCTCCGCACGGCCCGCTCGCTGGGGATCGAGACCGTGGCGATATTCTCGCCGGTCGACCGCGGGATGCGCGCCCTGGCCTTGGCCGACCAAGCCATCGAGGTGAGCAGCTACCTTGACGTAGACAGCGTGCTGCAGGCTGTTTCAGTCAGCGGCGCCGACGCGGTTCACCCGGGCTACGGCTTTTTGTCGGAGCGCCCCGACTTCGCGGCGGCCCTCGCGGCGGCCGGCGTGCGCTTCGTGGGCCCCTCGGTCGACTCGATGCGCGCCATGAGCAGCAAGGCCGACGCCCGGCGGGAGATGGCCGCGCTCGGCCTGCCGGTGCTCCCCGGATACGACGGCGAAGATCAGCGGCCAGAGGCTTTTTTGGCGGCAGCGACCCGCATCGGCTTCCCGCTGATGGTCAAGGCCAGCGCCGGCGGCGGCGGCAAGGGCATGTCGGTGGTCTGGAGCGAAGGCGAGCTGGCCGCGGCGGTCGAAGGGGCCCAGCGCCTCAGCGCCAGCGCCTTTGGCGACGCACGGCTGATCCTCGAGCGGTACGTTCAGCGGCCCCGGCACGTCGAGGTGCAGGTCATCGGCGACACCGCGGGCGGGCTGCTCCACCTGTGGGAGCGCGAGTGCAGCGTGCAGCGGCGCCATCAGAAGGTGATCGAGGAGGCGCCGAGCCCGGCCTTTGTCGGTCGGCCCGAGGCCCGCGCGGCGCTGCTCTCCGACGCGGTCGCAGCGGCGCGGGCGGTGGGCTACCACAGCGCCGGCACGGTGGAGTTCATCGTCGATGAGGCCGGCCAGCACTACTTTTTGGAGATGAACACCCGCCTGCAGGTCGAGCACCCGGTCACGGAGCACATCACCGGGCTGGACCTCGTCGCGCTGCAGCTCGCGGTGGCCGAGGGGCGCCCCTTGCCCCTCCAACAAGCCGAGGTGCCCTGCCGGGGCTGGTCGATGGAGGCGCGGGTCTACGCCGAAGATCCGGCCCAAGGCTACCTTCCGAGCGCCGGGCCCCTGCTGGCCTTCGCGCTGCCGGCGCCGGTCGGCGGGCGGGTGGACGCCGCGCTCACCGCCGGCGAGGCCGTCGTCCCCGACTACGACCCGATGTTGGCGAAGGTCATCAGCGCCGGCGCCGATCGGGAGGCGGCCCGGCGGGGGCTGCTCGCCGCCCTGCGGGGGGCGCGGGTGGCGGGCGTGGCCACCAACCTGCCGCAGCTCTGCGCGGTCCTGGACTGCGGCCCCTTCACCGCGGGCGAGCTCCACACCGGCCTGCTGGAGGACCCGGCGCTCAGCGGCGCGGTGGGCCGCGAGGCGGTGGTGCACGACGCCTTGATCGTCGGCTGCGTGCTCGAGGCCTGCGCGGCGGCAGCGGCGGCCCCCCTCGCCGGGCGCTTGCCGGTGGCCTTCCGAACCAACCCTTGGCCCGAGCCGCCGATGCGCTTTGGGGTCGCGGGGCGGGTGGCGCGGCTGCCGGTGCGCTGGTCGGGGCAGCTCGGCGAGATCGGCGGCCCCCGCGGGCTCCCCAGCGAGGGCGCGGCCCCGGAGCCCGCGGACCCGGCCTTCCCCGAGGCCGTCGCGGTGGAGCTGCTGGAGCGCCAGGGCGAAACGCTCCGGCTGCGGGTGGGCCAAGGGCCGGGCGCCCGCCTGCTCAACGCCCAGGTGGTCGAGCAGGGCGACGTTCTGCACGTTATTTTGGCGGGTGGCACGGTGCCCTTGCGTCGGCTGCCCCTCCGTGACCCGCCGGCGCGGGCGAGCGGGGGCGCCGGCGCCATCGCCCCGATGCCGGGCCGGGTGGTGCGGCTGCTGGTCGAGGAGGGCGCCGAGGTGGCCGCCGGCGACGGCCTCGTGGTGATCGAGGCCATGAAGATGGAGCAGGTGGTGCGGACGGCGGAGGCCGGCCTGGCGCGCTTGCTCGTCGCGGTGGGGGACGCGGTGCGCGCCGGCCAGCCCCTGGCGCGGGTCGAGCGGACCGCCGCGGGCTGAGCGAGGGCTGAGCGCGGGCGCAGCGCGGGGGTCAGCGATATGCCCGAGGCGGAGGAGGCCAGATGCCGCGCTTCATCGTCAAGTCAAACGCCACGCGAAACCAGCGCTTCGAGCTGGATAAGCCCGAGACGCTGATCGGCCGCGGCGACGAGTGTCAGCTCGTGCTCCCCAACGTCAGCGTCAGCCGCACCCACGCCCGGGTGCTCGTGGGCACGCAGGGCGTCACCATCGAGGACCTCAATTCCAGCAGCGGCATCCTCGTCAACGGAAAGCGGGCAGAGCAGCACATGCTCAAGTCCGGCGACGAGATCCAGGTGGGCAAGTTCAGCCTGGTTTTTATGGGCGATGGTCGCGGGGATCGGTTCTTCAAGGGGCGTTTTGTCGAGTACCTCGCCCCCTATGAGGTCGGCGGCGTGCCCCCGGACGACGACGCGGCCACCTTCGCCCTGAGCATGGACGCCCTCAAGCGCCTCCAGCAGGACACCCACCTCGTGGACAGCGCCCGCCTCGTCATGGAGTCGGACAAGAAGCGCTTCTGGTACCCCGAAGACCGCGGCATCACCTTCGGCAAAGCCGGCATGGTGCAGGTCGATGGCTGGTTTACGGGCGGCGTCTGCGCGGAGATCGGCTGGGACGGGCGCCAGCACCTGGTGAGCAAGAAGGGCTGGCTCACCCACGTCTCGGTGAACGGCCAAGCGGTGGCGGGGCGCCGGCCCCTGCGGCAGCGCGATCAGGTGCGGATCGGAAAGTCCTACTTCACCTACGAGATTGACGACTAATGGCCCTTGTTCATCTGTCGGTCGCGAGCGGCCTCGGCCCGGTCCTCGACGCGTGTTGGGTGCTGCGCCGCGCGGTCTTCATTGACGAGCAGGCTGTTCCCGTCGACGAGGAGGTGGACGGCCTCGACGGCGACTGCACCCACCTGCTGCTGCGCGAGCTCGGTGGCCCGCCGCTGGCCTGCGCCCGGATGCGCTCTTTGCCCGACGGCCGCGTGAAGGCGGAGCGGGTGGCGGTGGCGGCCTCGGTCCGGGGCCGCGGCTACGGCCGCAAGGTCATGGCGGAGATCGCGCGGATGGCCCGCGAGGATAACGCGCCAGAGGTGATCCTCGCGGCGCAGGTGTCGGCCATCCCCTTCTATTTGGCGCTCGGCTACGCCATCTGCTCCGAGGAGTTCATGGACGCCGGCATCCCGCACCGCAAGATGCGCCTGCCCCTGCGCCCCTCGGATGATTAGGAAAACAACGTAGTGTTTCAGTCGGCCGGCGCCTCGGCCAGCAGCTCGGCGAAGGCCGACGTGTCCCCCGCCTCGAAGGCCCGCAAGCGCTGGAAGTAGCCCCGAACGTGGGCCTCGGCCTCGGGGATGCGCTCGCTGCGCAGCAGGGGCGTGCGCAGGGCCTCTTCGCCGTAGGGCACGCCCTGCACAAAGTAGCTGCTGATCTTCTTGAACCGGCCCAAGGCGCCCTGCTCTCGGTCAAAGCGCCGCAGCAAGGCGTCGAGGTAGCCGAGCAGCACCCGCTCCTTCTCGGCCGCCGTCACCTCAAATTCCGGCTGGCCCTCGATGGCGGCGGTGATCTTGCGCAGGGCCCAGGGGTCGCGCATCGCCCCCCGGCCCACCATGACGGCGGCGCAGCCGGTCTCGGCGAACATGGCGGCCGCGCTTGAAACATCGATCACGTCGCCGTTCCCGACGACCGGGATGCGGAGGCGCGCCACGGTCTCGGCGATCTTGTCCACCGCCCGCTGGCCCCGGTACAGGTCGGCCCGGGTGCGCCAGTGGACGGTCACCGCTTGGGCGCCCTCCTCCTGGCAGCGGTAGGCGAGCTCGGGGGCGTTTCGGCAGGTGGCGTCGAAGCCGCTGCGCATCTTCACGGTGAGCGGGATCGAGATCGCCCGGCGGACGTGGCGCACGATCTCGGTGGCGAGGTCGAGGTCGGCCATCAGCGCGGAGCCGCCGGAGTGGCTGCACACCTTCTTCGACGGGCAGCCCATGTTGATGTCGCAGAGGGTGGCGCCCATCGCCTCGACGATCCGGGCCGCCTCGGCCATGCCCTCGGGCCGCTTGCCGTAGATCTGCACGGAGATCGGCCGCTCGTCGTCGTCAAAGGCCGCCATCTCGGCGATGCGCCCGCGCTGCTGCCCGCCGTTCTGGCGCAGGCCCTCGGCGGGCAAAAACTCGGTGCAGGTGAGGCCGACCCCGCCGATCTGCCGGACCAAGCGGCGGAAGGTGAGATCGGTCACCCCCTCCATCGGCGCGAGCAGCACCGGCGGCCAGATCTGCACCGGGCCCACCTGCATGGGCTTCGTCGGGAATGGCCTGCTGGACGTTGGTTGGCGCTCCGTCGCCTGCGCGTCGCCGGCCGAGCGGGCAGGGGAGGGCGGCAGGGAGGGGCTGGGCGGGGGTGCGGTGGTCAGCATTTTCGGCCCGCAGGACGGGAGGGGAGGGCGGTCGGGCGGACGGGGGCTGCCCGGCGCGCGCGGTTGACGATAGGGGCGCGGACCCTGGCCCTTCCCGCCCCGAGGTGGGCGCTTCGGAGATCAGGGCTGCGCGCGGTCGCGAGAGGGAGTGGGATGCGGAGCTTGAACCCAAAGGTTGTCGGCGGCCCCGTCGCCAAGGCCACCAGCGTGCTCGCCACCGGCGCGCCCGATGGGTGGGCGCCGCCCACCTTCTACAAGGGGGAGGTGCTGAACGGGGGCTTTACACGGCTCGTGGTGAGCGTGCCGCCGGATCGCCTCGCGGAGGTCCACCAAGCGCTGGTGGGGGCCCTCGAAGCGCCGCTCAAGCTGTTGTATCAGCGCCTGATCGACCGGCCGCGCGATCTGCAGCTGCCCAAGCCCGAGAGCCACGTCGCGGTGGAGCTGTCCCGCGATCGGGTGCTCGAGGTGCTCCGCCGGCTCGCCCCGCTGGTCTACCAAGACGGGCGCCACCAGCTCTGGCTGCGCGGCGGCATGAACGAGCAGCTCGTGCTCGATGACCTCGGGATGATCTATGTTTATCCCGATGACCTCGCCTTTCGCGATCTGCTCGACAGCCTCGGCTTGCCCGAGGGCAGCGGCCCGACCATGGCGGAGCGCGACTATGTGCGCGTGAACCTGATGGCCTCGTGTGATCAGCAAGAAGATCAACTGTTTCATGACCTGCACTTGACGCCCTGGGCGGGCTAGCCCCGTCGGGCCGGAGGGGGGGCGATGCCGAAGACGCCGCGAAGCACGCCACAGCCGCTGCTGGGCTCCCCCCTGCGCACCGAGGGCGCACCACCCCCGCCGGTCCGGGCCCACGATCCGCTGATCAACGCCACGGTGCACGGCAAGTTCTTCGTGGAGCGCGATCTCGGCAAGGGGGGCTCCGGGCGGGTCTACGTCGCCCTGCAGCTCGCCTTGAACCGCCGGGTCGCCCTCAAGGTGCTGAGCCCCGAGGTGGACTCCGAGGGCGATGAGCGGTTCGCCGAGCGCTTCTTCCGCGAGGCCTCGCTCGCTGGCGCTCTTCAGCACCCCAACGTCGTGACCGTGCACGACTACGGCCAGACGCCCGAGGGCATCTGCTACATCGCGATGGAGCTGCTCGACGGCCGCAGCCTCAAAGACCTGATGAAGGACGGCCCCCTCGAGCCCGAGCGCGCCCTGAGCATCTTCGAGCAGGTGGCCCGCGGGCTGCGGGCGGCGCACCGGGCGGGCCTCGTGCACCGCGACGTCAAGCCCGGCAATGTGCTCGTGATCCCCGGCGAGGACGGCGTCGAGGTCGCGAAGCTGCTCGACTTTGGCCTGGTGAAGTCCGACGCCCCCGAGGTCACCGAGATCACGCGCGACGGCAGCTTTTTGGGCACGCCCCACTACGCGGCCCCCGAGCAGGTGCGGGGTGAAGAGGCGGACGCCCGCAGCGACATCTACGCCTTTGGCGTGATGCTCTACCGGGCCCTGACCGGAAAACTCCCGTACAACTCGAACAGCGCGATGGCCATCGCCCTGTCCCATGTGCGCGACCCGATCCCCCCGATGGCCGAGCGCGCCCCGGAGGTGCCGGTCGAGGCGGCCTTGGAGGCGGTGGTGCGGCGCTGCATGGCCAAGGATCGGGCCGATCGCTACCCCGACGTGGACGCGCTGCTCGCCGATCTCAGCCGCGCGCGCCGGGTGGTCGCCGCGCCGATCACCGCCGCGCCGCCCCCGCTCCCGCCGCCGAGCCCGGAGCCGCCGCCGAGCCCTGCCCCCGCGCCCCGCCGTGGGCTCGCCGCGCTGATGCTCGGCGGTGGTCTGTTGGCGGGGGCCGCCGGCCTCGGCCTGCTGGGCTTGGCCTACCAGTTCAGGGGCGCCGCCTCGGTCCCAGCGCTGGACGCCCCGGTGGAGCTGGCCGCGCCCGCCGAAGGGGCCGAGGTGCTCCCCGCCGCGCAGCCCTCGGACCCGGTGCTCGCCGAAGACAGCGTCACGGTCACTGTCCTCAGCGATCCCGCGGGCGCCGTGGTCTGGGCCGACGGACAGGAGGTGGGGCGTACCCCCTTCGCCGGCAGCCTCCCGCTCATCGGCGGCGCGCCGCCCCCGGTGCGGGTGGAGCTCGAGGGCTTCCGTCCGGCGGACATCGACTGGCAGCCGCGAGACGGCGGCTTGGAGGCCAGCGTCTCGCTCATCGCCGTGCCCAGCCCGGTCGCCCCGTCGCCCGCGCCATCGTCGGCCCCCGACCCTCGGCCCGCGCCCGCACCGGCCGCCGAGCCGGCCCCGCGCCCCCGGGCGGCCTCGACCGCCGCGCCTTCGCCCGCGCCCGGCCCATCCCCTGCTCCATCCCCGGCTTCAGCACCTGCGCCCGCGCCCCGGCCGAGCCCGGCTCCGTCCAGCGGCGGCGCCGTGTCCGTGGACGGCGTGCCGTTCTCCGCGGCGCAGGTCGGACCGGCCCTGCGCTTCGCCAACGAGGCCAGCAAAGAGCAGCTCGTCGCGGCGGGCATCGCGGGGGCGCAGGCGGGCTACGTGCTCAAGGGCCGCCCCTACGCTGATCTCGCGGCCTTTGGCGCGGCCTACGGTGTGGGGCCCAAGACGGTCGAGGCGGTCAAGCGGGCGGCGGGCGGCTGAGACGGGCTCAACGTCTCCGGGTCTCCGGGTCTCCGGGTCTCCGGGGCTCAGGGGCTCAGCAGCCAAACGACGGCCTCATCGTCGCTGCTGCAGGTGACGGTGCGCTCGGCGTCGGGCTTGCAGGCCACGCGGACGGCCGCGTCGAGCTGGATGTCGGCGGAGACCTTGCCGCGCCCGACGACCTTGGCGCTCATGCGGTA
>CANHON010000083.1 GCA_947462115.1 Deltaproteobacteria bacterium
AGCCAACGCATCGTCTGCAAGGAGTCGATGTCGCCGCCCGGACCGCCGTAGCAGGTGTAGCCCTCGCCCGGCTCGGCGGCGTCGAGGGCCTCGTAGGTCGCCACATCTTCCGGGGGGATCAAGAACGTGATGACGTGGTGGGCGATGGCGAGGTTGGTCGGCTGAATGTCGTAGCCGGTGACCCAAGCGTCCTCTGTGTAGGGCCAGTCCACCAGAAAACAATGGTAGTCGTCCGGGCCCTGCGCCGGCGTGTAGGGCTCGTTCAGCTCCAGGCTGACGTCCACCCGGTCGAGCTTGGCCGGCTCAAAGGCCGGGGGCAGCGCCGCGGCGGTCGCGGGGTCGCCGATCGGCGCGCCGCCCTCCGCCCAGGCCACCACGGTGTCCAGCTCGGCGTCGCTCAGGGAGAAGTCGCCCTCGTACTCGTTGCAGCCCGGCGCCGCGGTCCAGGGCGGCATCTGCCGATCCGCCACCGCGATGCCGATGGGGCCCGCCCACTGCTGGGCCAGCTCGGCGCTGTCGAGCTGGATGCCGCTGCTGCTGTCCGCGCCGTGGCAGCCGTCGCAGCTTTTGGCGAAAATAGGCGCCACATCAGCATAATAAGTGAGGCTGGTCGTGGCCGCGCCACCTTCGCCGCCACCGCCGGAGTCGCCCGCGGCGCCAGCCTTGTCGGAGGGAGACGCGCATCCCCCCAGTACAGCGACGCTGAGAAGGGCGATGCAGGGCGCAGAGCGCGCCCAAGCCCAAGGGAGAGCAGCGGGTCGGGTCGGGCCAAGCATCGGGCGCTCCTTCGTGATCGAAGCAGGCGTATCCACGTAGAGCCCGAGCCGACACCGGATCGGACCGCCCGTGGTAGCGTCACCGGCCGTCCGATCCCCGCACAGGAGACGCTGTGTCCAGCCGCACGCTCAACCAGTCGCCCCGCTCGCTGCTCCGCCGAGGCCGCGCCGTCCGCATGACGCTGCAGGCCCTGCTCACCTTGATGATGTTGTTGCCGGCCCTCCCGGCCTTCGCAGTGGAGCTGACCGGCGGCCTGGCCGGCACGGTCGTCGACGATGACGGCCTGCCGGTCCCCGCGGCGCTCATCACCATCCGGTCCGAGGCCCTGCAGGGCAACCGCCAAGCCTCGACCGATGGCGACGGGCACTTCCGGTTCTTGGCGCTGCCGGTCGGCGAGTACGAGGTCACGGCCCAGGCCCCAGGCTTCCACGAGGGCAAGGCCCGCGCCCGCATCAACTCGGGCCTCACGAGCCGCCTCGACCTCAAGATGTCGGTGGCGCAGGCCGGCGAGACCATCACCGTCACCGAGATGCGCCCGCCGCTCGACGCGACGAACGCCCGCACAGGCACGGTGATGTCGCGAGAGCAGCTCCGGGACATCCCCAGCGCCGGCCGGGACTACCAGGGGGTCATGGAGTTCGCGCCGGGCGTCGTCGGCGGGGGCAACCCCAACATGCGCGGCGGCCTCTCCTTTGGCAATCAATACTTTGTGGACGGGGTCAACACCACCGACCCGGTGACCAACACCTTCTCCGTCAACATGAACTACGACGCGATCGAAGAGTTCCAGGTCATCACCGGCGGCATGGACGCGGAGTACGGGCGGGCGATGGGCGGCGCCATCAACGTCGTCACCCGCTCGGGCGGCAACAAGTTCACCGCCGACATGCAGCTGCTCTACAGCGGCACCGCCACCCAGGTCTACACGCCGCTGCCCGAAGAAGAGGACGTACCCAAGCCCGAGAACAGCCAGCAGCTGCTCGCGCTCAACGTGGGCGGCCCCATCGTCAAGGACAAGCTGTGGTTCTTCTCGGGCCTGCAGATGACCAAGGACCTCTACACGCCGGTGATGACCGAGGAGGTCAAGGACAGCCGGCCGCCCGGCTTCGACCTCGCGACCCGGGACTGGAGGAGCTCGTATCTGTTCGGAAAGCTGACCTGGAAGCCGGGCGCCAACCACCGCGTTTGGCTGCACGCCCAGGGCGACCCCACCAACATCGACAACGCCACGGCCGACCCCTACACATTGCCCAACGCCGAGACGTGGTGGCGACAGGGCGGCTGGCTCGCGTCTTTGGGCCACCAGTGGACACCTTCGGCCAGCACGGTGATCGACAGCCAGATCTCCACCAACCACACCTACATCATCACCGGCCCGATGCAGTGGAAAGACTGCAAGGACTTCAATGAGGTCGGTGTCTGCCAAGAGAGCTTCCCGCAGGAGTACGACTCCTTCTACCCCTACGACGCCGACGGCTTCCAATACGGGCAGACGCCCGACTCGTCGATCGACCGTCGGACGCGCAACGCCTTGACCTTCTCGGTCACCCAGCTCGCGAGCTTCCTCGGGGAGCACCAGATCAAGCTGGGCGTGCAGGCCGACATGGTGAGCACCTACACGGTCTACCCCGGCTACGCCCAAGGCATCCCCTACTACAGCCACAACGGCGACCCCTCCGATCTCGCCGGCTACGAGCCCACGCTGCTCGTCAAATACGACAGCAACAGCGAGGCCGACTTCCGCGGAAATATGGTCGGCGTCTACCTTCAGGACGTTTGGCAGCCGGTGCCGCGCATCACCCTGCGCCCCGGCCTGCGCCTCGACCAGAGCGCCTTCTACAACAACAAAGACGAGAAGGTGTACTCCAGCCTCAACTTGGCGCCGCGCCTCGGCTTTGCGGCCGACCTCGATGGCCAAGGAAAAACCGCGCTGCACGCCTATTATGGGCGGTTCTACGACCCGGCCTTCTTGTCGGTCTCGAGCATCTTGGCCCGGGGGCTCAACGGCGGCGGCTACTACCCGTGGGACAGCGAGGCCGGCGACTGGTCCAGCGAGCCCAACTACTCGTTCGCCGACAGCTTCCTCAAGCACCCAGACCTCAAGACGCCGGTCTCGGACGAGTTCGACATCGGCATCGGCCGCGATCTGGGCAACGGTTGGCTCGTGGACGTCAACTACACCCACGAGTTCACCCGGAACATGTTCGAAGACGACGAGGTGAACCTCATCTGGAACAACGACGGCACCAACGTCGTCGGCAGCCGCGACGGCACCGGTGAGGCGCTGTTCCGTCTGCGGACCCCCGACGAGGCGTTCATCCGCTACAACTCGATGGAGCTCGCGGCCAGTCGTCAGTTTGACGACAACTGGGGCCTCCTCGGCTCCTACACCTACAGCCGCGCCTACGGCCGGGCCCGCGACGACCAGAGCCAGGGCCTGGCCAGCGGATCCATGGACATCCCGCAGCAGAATGAGCTGGACGTCGGCCTCATGCCCTATGACGTCCCTCACAACCTCAAGCTGGCCGGCTCGTGGCGCAACGAGGGCCTGCTGAGCCTCGGGAGCACCCAGGTGGGCCTGCTCGCGGGCTGGAACTTCAACCTCTCGTCCGGCTACCCCTACCGGCCCATCTATTGGAACGAGAACTACGGGGCCTGGAACAACGCGCAGGAGCCCATTGACGGCGATTACCGGCTGCCCGCCTACTCGCAGACCGACCTCAAGGCCGGCCTGACCTTCGGCGCGGGGCCCACGGCCTGGACCTTCACCGTGGAGTGCTTCAACGCCTTCAACGACCGGACCGTGACGGGCGTGGCCACCGAGGCCGACGATCCGGCCGGCGGCCCCTACCTCAACAGCGACGGCCAGACTTGGCTCGGTCAGCCCCTCTCGCGCCAATCCCCCCGTTACTTGCAGTTCGGCCTGCGCGGCCAGTACTGAGCCGATGGAGCCTATGATGACCCTACATAAGCACACCTCGACGCTCCTGCTCGCCGCCCTCCCCCTGGGCGGGGCCCTGTCCTGCGCTGGCAAGGAGGCGGGGATCGACCGCACGGTGATCTCTGGCGAGCTCGAGATCAGCGCGCTCCACGCTCAAGAGGCCGAGACCACCCCGGGCGCCAACGACGACCCGAGCGCCGGCGCCCGCTCCGACCTGGGCGAGCTCGGCTACGCCAACATGCGTGTCTTTGGTCGCAGCCTCAGCTTCGGACAGCGGCCCAACGGGACGCCCAACGGCGACGCCGACTGGTACCTCGTCCGCGCGACGCAGAGCGGCCCCATCGAGCTGGCGCTGATCTACGACGCCGGTGCAGGCGGCGACACGGGCGGGCTCGAGGCCCAGCGCTACGTCATCACCATCGCCGACCAAGCCCAGCCCGACGCCGAGGGCGCGCCCACGGTGCTGCTGGAGGCCACGACCGACGGCGCGGGCGGTCTGCTCACCCTGCCCCTCGAGGTGGCCCGCGGGGCGGAGCTGCTCATCGGCGTCCAGGCGGCGGCGGGCGAGCTCGACGAGGCCGACTACGAGCTGCAGATCACCGGCTTCGACCCGGGGGCTGGCGGCTTCAAGGTCGGCCTCTACCCCGGCGGCACGGCCGAAGACCGGGGCGACCCCCTCGGCGGGACCAGCGCTGGCGACTTCGTAGACGACCCGGAGACCCGCGCCCGCGTGGCCCCCTGGACCCTCTACGGCGCGGCCCCGGTGGTCCGCAGCGGGGAGGGCGAGAGCGCCACCTCGGACGTCGCGGAGAAGCCAGCGGCGGCCTTCCTCTGGGGCGGCAACTTCGCCGACCTCAACGCAGGGATCACCGCTGGCACGATGTTCTCGGGCTCACCCATCGAGATCAGCCTCGCGTCGGAGCGGCGCGAGGGCGTGTACCTGCGCGTGGACTCCGTGCAGCCGGTCATCGTCGGCTGGGAGACGGCCGAGGTCGAGCCCAACAATGTCGAGATTGATGACACCTACGCCATCCTGAGCGGCGCGCCCATGACCTTGCCGACGGCCTCGGGGCCGGGCTTCGTGGACATCCTGACGGGCCGCCTCGACTACCCCGAGGCCGATCCGGAGTGGGCCGGCGAGAACGACAGCTTCACCTTCACCGTGCCAGCCGACATGGGCGTGGTGGCCACCCTGAGCTGGGCGGACGACAGCTACAACATCGACATGAACTGGAACGGCAGCGACGGCGCCATCATCGGCGCGGGCTGGGACGTCGGCGACGTCAACCCCGAGCGCTTCGACAGCGTGGCCAACTATGGCGTCGTGCTCACGCCCGGCGAGACCTACTCGCTGACCCTGCTCCCCTGGAGCGGCGCGGCGGGCGGCATCGACTACACGTTGACGCTGGAGTGGACGGCACCCTGAGCGGGGCGCCGTCAGGGCGGGCCGGCCGACGCAGCGAGCGGGAGAAGAGGGCCGGGACGGCCAGTGGGCCCAAATAGGGTCGACCGCGCCCCCCGGCGAAGGTTGACCTGACCCAACTGGCGTCCAGACTGAGACATTCTATGACAGATGCAAAGAGCCTGTGTGCAGACTGAAAAACGCCAAATAAACTTCTCCACCCCCGGCCCACATCTCCCTGATTTCCATCACTTAGCCAACGGGCCCCCTGCGTCGATCTGGCCTGTCTAAGGCATGCGGCGCAGGGCGCGGTGGCGCGAGGCCGATGCGGGACCCCTCAGGCCCGCCCTTCGAGATCCGACCAGCGGGTGTAGAGCCCCTCGATCTCACCCAAAAGAGCCTCAGCGCGCTTATTGAGGGCGGTGAGCTCCCCCGCCGGGCGCTGCCAGGTCGCGGGGTCGGCCATGCGCGCCGCGAGGGCGGCCTGCTCTTGCTCCAGACGTTCGATGCGCGGGGGGAGCGCCTCGTACTCTTGGCGCTCCTTGAAGGACAGCTTGCTGCGCGAAGGCGGCAAGCTCACCCCGCTGTTGGTGCGCTGGGCCGCCATTTTGGCAGCGGCCGCCGCGTCGCTCGCCGCCCGCTCGGCCGCCGCCCGGCGCCGGGCCAGGGCCTCGAGGTGCTGCTGGCGGGTGGCGTACTGCACGACCTCGGCGGGCTTGTTGGGGTCGGCGTCGGGCTCAAAAGCCAGGACCGCGGTGCACACCCGGTCGAGGAAGGCGCGATCGTGGGTGATCACCACCGCCGCGCCGTCGAAGTCGAGCAGGGCCTCTTCGAGGATGCGCAGCGTGTACAGGTCGAGGTCGTTGGTGGGCTCGTCGAGCAGCAGCAGGTTGGCGCCCTTCAGCATGAGCCGGGCCATCAGCAGGCGGGCGCGCTCGCCACCGGAGAGGGTCTTGACCCGCTGGTCGTGCGAGGCGCGGGTGAAGGCGAAGCGCTCCAGGAAAGAAGCGACGTGGATGGGCTTCCCGTGCACCTGCAAGAAGTCGTTGCCGCCGCCCGCGGCCTCCCACACGGTGTCCTCGAGGGGCAGGCCGCTCCGGGCCTGGTCGAGCACGGCGCAGATCACCCGCGGCGCGAGGCTGCGCTCGCCCTTCTGGGGCACCAGCGTGCCGCCGATCAGCTGGAGCAAGGTGGACTTTCCGGCACCGTTGGGGCCGATGATGCCGAGCCGGTCGCCAGGCTGCACGACGAGGTGCAGATCGCGCATGAGCATGCGCGCGCCAAAGCCGTGCTGGATGCCATGCAATTCGAGCAGCGCGCCGCCCCGATGCACGCCCGAGCGCAGGTCGAGCTTGACCTCCAGCTCGGCCTTGGCCAAGGGCACCTTCTGCAGATCGTCGAGCCTCTTGAGGCGCGCCTTTTGTTTGACGCTGCGCGCCGCGGGCGAGCGGCTGGCCCACTCGGCCTCCCGCGCCAGCACGTTGAGGTGGCGGTCCCGCTCCTTGCTCAGCGCCGCTTGGCGCTCGGCCCGCTCCAGCAAGTAGTCGGTGTAGCTGCCCTCGTAGGCGACCGTGCGCCCCTCCTCGACCTCGACGATGCGGTTGGCCACGGCCTCGAGCAGGTACCGATCGTGCGTCACGAGCAGCAGCGCGCCCCGGTAGCCCAGCAGCCAGGCCTGCAGCCACTCGATGGTGTCGGCGTCCAGGTGGTTGGTGGGCTCGTCGAGCACCAACAGCTCGGGGCTGGCGAGCAAGGACCGCGCGAGGGCCAAGCGCCGACGCTCGCCGCCAGAGAGCCGCTCCAAGGTCGCGTCTCGGGGCGGACACTGGAGCTGATCCATGATCGCCGCAACCTTGTGCTGGATGGTCCAGCCGGCGATCTCCAGGCGGTCGGCCGCGCGCGAGGACCGCGCCTCGTCGTGCGCGCTCATCGCCGCTTCGTACTCGTTGAGCAGAGCGGCGTGCCAGGCCACCGACTCGTCCATGGCCTCGCCGACGGTCTGGCCCGGCAGCAGCGGCTCTTGGCTGAGGTAGCCGAGCAGCCCGGCGCGCTCGACCTTGCCGTGGTCGGCGCTCTCCTCGCCCACCAAGATCTTCAGCAGCGTGGACTTGCCGGAGCCGTTGGGCCCGACCAGCCCGACGCGGTCGCCGAAATTGATGTCCAGATCGCAGCCTTGGAGGATGTGACGGTCCCCATACGACTTCTCAATTCCGCTCGCGCTGAGCAACCGCATCCCAACCTCCATCGGGCCGGCGCATATCCCCAGCCGGCCGATCGGGCCCCGTTTCGGCCCGGGCGGCGGCTCCCCGTGTCAGGGCCGTCCGATTCGGCTACCCTCCGCGGCCCTGGAGCCCGACATGCTGACGCCCCTCCGCCGCGCCGCCCGCCTCGCCCTCCTGCCCCTGTTGGCCAGCCTCAGCGGGCCCGCCCTCGCCGCGGGCTTCGCCGAGCCCGTGGCCGAGCTGATGCCGGTGGGTGAGCTGCTCGGCGACGGCCTCAGCGCCATGACCCTGCACATCCTGTTGCTCAACGCCGACGGCAGCCCCATGCGCGGCCTCGAAGGCGCGGTCAAGGCCACCCAGGGCGAGGTGGGCGCCCTCTCCGAGCTGAGCCCCGGCCTCTACCGCTTCAGCTTCACGCCCCCGGCGGTCGAAGCGGAGCTCCCGGTCGAGCTGCGCATCAAGGGAAAACTCCCCGACAAGCAGAAGATCGACCGGATCTGGACCCTCCCCGTCACCCCGCCCATCGATCAGCAGGTGAGCGTATCGATCGACCCCACCAGCCTCGTGATCGGCCGTGACGCCCAGGCCAACCTCAGCGTGAGCCTCAAGGGCGGCGCCCAGGCCAGCCGCGAGGGGGCCAGCCTCGCCTTCTCGTCAAACTCTGGGGAGATCAAGAACCTCATCCCCATGGGCGACGGGCGCTACGCCGCCCTCTACGTGCCGCCGGCCAAAGGCGGCCCCCATGCGGCCCTGATCGGCGTGGTCGACCGGCGCAGCCCTGGCCGCACCTACGGCCACCTCGCGGTGCCGATGACCACCCGCATGAGCATCGACACCAAAAGCGGCCCTGGCTGCAAGGTCTTGCTGATCGCCGGTGGCCGGGAGTTTGGACCGGCCTCGGCCGACGCCAAGGGCCGGGCCAAGGTGGAGGTGGTGGTGCCTCCGGGCCTCGAGAGCGTCGTGCAGCGCAGCTTGGACTGCGCTGCGGCGGGCGAGACCAGCCTGCCGCTCCCGCCGGTGGAGTCGCCCCGGGTCCAGCTCCTGCCGGTGCACGGCGGACTGCCGGGAGACAGCCGGATCAGCGTGCCTGTGCGCGCCTTCGTCGTCACCCGCAGCGGCGAGCCCGATCCCGGCGCGGCCCTGCGCCTGAGCGCGACCGCCGGCACGCTGAGCCCGCCCCAGCACGAAGGCGGGGGTGTCTACCTCTCGACCTACACACCCGCCGCGGTGGGCGCGGTCACGCCGCTGCGCATCGAGGCCAGCGTGGTCGGCGAAGAGAAGCGGGTGGCCTCGGTGAGCAGCCAGCTCGTGCCGCTGCGGGCCTCGGGCCTGCAGGTGAGCACCGAGCCCGCGCGGCTCCCCAAAGACGCGACGGGCTTTGTGCTCACCGCCCGGGTCATCGGCCCAGACGGCCAGGGCATGCCGGGCCGGGCGCTGGACTTCAAGACCGCCGGCGCGCGCCTCAGCGGTGAAGTCAAAGACATGGGCGATGGTACCTACACGGCCAGCTTCGCCACCACCGGCCGCGGGCCGGCCGAGGTCACCACGAGCGTGCGGGCACCCGCCGCCGGAAACCCCGTGCGCGACGTCGTGATCATCCCCACCCGCGCGCGGATCCCGGCCGATGGCCTCAGCAGCAGCCTGCTGACCGTGCTCACCCTCGACGAGTTCGGCTACCCCGTGGCCGACGCGCCGCTCAAGCTCACGCTCGTCCAAGGCGATGGCCAGCTGCCGCTTCAGGGGAAGACGGACGCCAGCGGCCTCACCCAGCTCACCTACACGGCGGGCCGAAAGACCACCGTGGTGCACATCGAGATCGAGGCCGGTGGCCGCCGACGCGGGATCAGCCTGCTGCAGGCCGCTCCGGAGCTCGCCGCCGACGTACAGCTCGACGGCGCGGCCCTGGCGCCCACGCCCGAGGCCCGCGCCGCCATCGAAGCCTGGGCCCCCATCGTCACGCGCACCTGGATCGAGCGCGACTGAGCCGAGCCCGCGGCGGTGGGCGCGACTTAGCGGGCGGCCGCCTGTCGAAGCCGGGCGTGCTCCGCCGCCTTTTCGAGGTTGTCGGCGAGGTCGAGCAGCGCGCAGACCCGGTCTCGGCTGATGTAGGTCGTCGCCCCGTCGATGAAGTGGGCCGAGGCCGCCAGCTGATCCACCGCGAACAGCCCGGGCGCGCCGGCCGGGGCCACCTGGGGCGCCCCGCGCCAAAGCAGGGTGCTGCCCACCTGCATGGCCACGCCGCCAGCCAGCACGAGGGTAAGCTCCAAGTGCCGCTTGGCGCCGGCCTCGGCCCGCAAGCCCAGCTCGACATGGGCGCCGTTGTCGAAGCGGAGCTGGGCGGACAGCAGGTCGGGATCGGCCTGCTGCACGTCAATCCTGCGGGGGAAGCCGACGGCATCGACGAGGCGGTGCAGGCGGGCGAGGTTGGCGTGGGCGAGGCGCGGCTGGTCGATCCGGGGCGGGCTGACCCAGCGCAAGGAGCCGCCCCGCAGCGCGTCGGGTCGAGCCACCACCCGCAAAAAGCGGGCGGGGTGGGTGAGCAGCTCGATGTGCTCGACGTGCAGGCCCAAGCCGAGCTCATCGGCCAGCGCGAACAAGCGGCGGGCCTCGGCGCCGGTGGGCGCGAGCGGGTACTCGCAGAGCACGTGCCGCCCCGCCCGCAAGCAGCGCTCGACCAGGGCGGGGTGGGTGGGGTCGGGGCTGCAGATCGCGACCGCGTCACAGGCCTCGATCAAAGCGTCCAGCTCGTCAAAGGCGACGAGCCCCGCGGCCTCGGGCGCGCCTCGGTGCCCGCCGACCGCCACGGCCCGCGGATCGGCGGCGATGGCCCGCGACCGGGCCGCGCCCGCGACGCCGACGCCGATGATGCCCCAGCGGAGCGGCGCGCTCACCATCCCCGCAGCCGCTCCATCTTGCGGCGGTCGGCCTTGGTGGGACGGCCCCGGCCCAGGTCGAGCTCGACGCCCTCGATCTTCGGCGCCCGCACCGGCGGCGCGAGATCGGTGAACAGGCTGCGGGCCAAGGGCGCGCTGCCGCGGCGCTCGGCTGTGCCCCGCACCTCGAGCACCCGCCGCCCGCTGGGCAAGAAGGCCTCGACCTTATCGCCGGGCTTGACCTTTTGGCTGGCCTTGGCGGTGTGCCCGTTGAGCTTCACGTGGCCGGCGTCGCAGGCCTCCGAGGCCAGGGTGCGGGTCTTGGCCATGCGGGCCGCCCACAGCCACTTGTCGATGCGCACCGGCGCGAGGCTGGGCGGATCGAGCTGCGGGCCGAGCGCGTCCTCCGCATCACCGTCCTCAGCATCATTCTCGGTGTCATTCGCGGTGTCATTCCCATCCGCCAAGTCGATGTCGGCGAACAGCTCGGCCGCGTCGGCCGGGCGCAGGGGCGTCCGTTCAGGGGGAGCGTTGGGCGGCTTCATGCGGGCGACCTAGCGCGCTGTCGACGGCTTCACCAGGGCCGGGCGGGGCTGGAGGGCCGCGACGGGCTAGGCTCGCGCGGGGCGATGCCCCGTGGAGGCCCGATGCAAGAACCGACCGCGGCGCGCCCGCAGCCCCTGATCTTCTCCGCCGATGTCGTCTGCCCCTACGCCTGCATGGCGCTGTTTGAGGTCGAGGCGCTCGCCGCGCGCCTGGGCCTCCCGCTATTCTTTGAGCCGGTGCTGTTGGGCGGGCTGTTCCGGGAGACCGGCGGGGCCGACCAGCCCACGACCACGTGGAACATGGCCAAGGCCCGGCACGGCTTCTACGACATTCGGCGCCAAGCGGCGCTCCGCGGGCTGGACTTCAAGCTCGCGCCGGGTCATCCGCGCCGCAGCGTGGAGGCCATGCGCCTCGTCACCGCCGCGCCGCCGAGCGAGCGGCTGGCGATCGCCCGGACCCTCGCCCTGGCCTACCACCAAGACGGCCGCGACCTCAGCGACCGCGCGCTGCTCGCGGAGGTCGCGGCAAAACACGGGGTCGATATCGCTCGGATTGACGATCAGGACGTCAAAGATGAGCTGCGCGCCGCCACGGCCACCGCAGCGGCCGCCGGCGCCTTCGGGGTGCCCACTTTCCGCCTCGGAGAGTCCCTGTGGTGGGGCGCCGACCGGATGGCCCTGATGGAGCAGATGATCAGCGGCCAGGCCCCGCAGCAGCCGGCCCCAGCGGCCAGCGGCGCCCGGGTGCTCCGCCTGACCCACGACCTGTCGAGCCCCTTCTCCTACATCGGCGTCTCGGTGGCGGCGGCCATCGCGGCCCGGCACGGGGTGCAGCTCGAGCTTCGGCCGGTGCTGCTCGGCGCGCTGTTCCGCAGCATCGGCACGCCGGAGGTGCCCTTGTTCGCCATGCCCGAGGCCCGCCGCCGCTGGTTCGCCCGCGATCTCGGCGAGCAGGCCGACCAGCAGGGCGTCCCCTTCCAGTTCACCAGCCACTTCCCGGTGCGGACGGTCACGGCCCTGCGCCTCTGCTTGCTGCGGCCGGACCTCACGCTGCGCCTCTACCAAGCCGTGTGGCTGGAGGACCAAAACATCGGCGAGGAAACCGTTCTCCTCAAGCTGCTGGAGGCTTGGGGCGAGGACGGCCCGGCCTTGCTCGCCGCCGCCAACGACCCCGCCTTGAAGGCACAGCTGCGGGAGAACAACGCAGCAGCGGAGCAGGAGGGGGTCTTTGGCGTCCCCACCTGGCAGGTCGACGGCGGTCCGCCGATCTGGGGCGTGGACCGGCTGCCGCTGCTGGAGGCCATCCTCAGCGGGCTCGACCTCGCGGCCCTCGACGCGGGCGCCGACGGGAGCGCCGCATGAACGAGCAGCGCCCGCGCAGGGCGATGTTGGCGATGGCCGGCGCGCTCGCTGCCCTGCCCGGGGCGCCCGCCTGGGCCGGCGCGGACGATCGGCCACCCGAGGCCCTGGTGCGCTGGGGAAACGCGATCAAGGCGGCCTACCCGCACTACGCCACGGTCACCGGCGGTTTTGAGCGCGAGGGGGCCATCGGCGGCCGCTGCCTCGCGCCCGGCGAGCCCACCCCGCCGAGCGCCCGCCACAGCATCAGCGAAGCGGCGCGGGCCGCAAGGGCGGCCGATCCCGCGGGGGCGGAGCGCGCCTGCGTCGCGGCCCTGATCCCCGCGCCCCTCCTGCAAGTGAAGCTCGAGCCCAAGGACCAGCGGGTCTTCGCCCACCTCGTCCTGCGGGTCGCCGGCGAAGAGGGCGGCCCCGACGCCAAAGCCAAGCTGGAGGCCCTGCTCGACCACGGCCCGCTCACCAACCGCAGCGAGCAGGCGCTGATCCCCATCGGGCCCTTCGTGGTCGAGGTCGCGGCCCCCTGCTCGGTGGGCGGCGGCTTCGCCTATGACCTCTACGACGTCATCTTGGCCATTCAGGCCGCGCGGCCGGACCTCGCGCCCCCGAGCGCGGTGGCCTACAGCCCCTGCGCCACCCACGGCTACCGCTGGATGAGCGTGGCCGAGGTGCAGGCCAGCGCCGCCCAGCCCCGCGAGCTCTGGGGCCTCGACATGCCCGAGGCGCGGGAGGACGCACGCAAGCGCGCCGCCATCCCCGCCGGCCCGCTGTAGCTTAGGCCGCGCCCGGCGCCCGGCCCGACAGCGCGGGGGCCCGAACACTCGCCGCCGTGTCCATCGAGACCACCGGCGGCCACGGGCGCACCGGTTGGCCGTGGCGCTCGTCCCCAAGCGCCTTGGGCGCGCAGGCGAAGCCCACGCGGTCGGCCTCGGGCCGCAGCACCATGTCGCGGCTCGGGTCGAAGTTGGCCAGCCAGTGGAAGAAGGGGGCCACCGGATCGGCCAAAGCCACGTCGCGGCCGACCACCACCACAAAAGGCAGGGGACCGCAGCCGTGCGCGGCGGGGTCAAGGTCGAGGACCCGCAGCAGCACGTCGTGATCGAGCTGCGCCCGATCGAGGTCGCCGAGGCCCTTGTCGACCGCCACCAGCAGCCAGCCGGGGACCGCGGCCTGGACCGCGGCGTCGAGCACCCCCGGCAGCGCGCGAACAGCCTCCAGCAGGGCGCCGGCCTGCGCCGCGGTCCCCGGCTCCAGCGGGCCCGCGTCGGGATCGACCAGGACGCCGTTGACCTCCTCCCCCAGCCACTTGCGGGTGCAGTCGAGCCCCAGCTTCTGGCCGGCGGCGAAGCGCGGCGCAGCGTGGTCGAGGATGTCGAGCGGGCCGTTGACCAGCTCCAGGTCCCGCGAAGGCCGGCAGCGCTCGGCGGCCCGCCGCATCACGGCAGCGGCGTCGTGCACGTTGATGTCGTCGTCCACGACAAAAACGCACTTGGTCCAGGCCATCTGGCCGGCCCCCCAGACGCTGTGCATCATCCGGCGGCCCTGCAAGGGGTACTGCTTCTGGATCTGCATGAAGGCGCAGTTGTGAAAGGCGCCAAACATCGGAAGATCATAGTCTTCGACGTCGTGCACGATGACCTTGAGCAAGGCGCCCATGACCCGCTCGGTGGCTTTGCCGAGGTAGTAGTCCTCCTGGGGCGGCAAGCCGACGAGGGTGGCCGGGAAGACCGCGCCCCGCCGGTGGGTGATCGCGCTGACCTCGACCAGGGGGTAGCGGTCGGGCATGGAGTAGAAGCCGGTGTGGTCGCCGAAGGGGCCTTCGAAAACGGCCCCGGGGCCGAGCGGGCCAGCGTTGGGGAGGCGTGGATCCCAGCCCGGCATGCCCGCGCGCTGGCTCACCCAGCCCTCGATCACCAGCTCGGCGTTGGCGGGGACCCGCAGCGGCACCGTCTTGCAGGGCACCATCTCCACCCCGCCCCGCTGGAGGAAGCCCGCCATCATCAGCTCGCTCACGCCGGGCGGGAGCGGACAGGTGGCGGCGTAGGGCAGCGCGCTGGAGCCGCCGAGCACGATGGCCACCGGCATGCGGTCGCCGCGCGCGCGCCAGCTCCGCCAGTGCCGAGCGCCGTCGTGGTGCATGTGCCAGTGCATCGCGAGGTGCCGCTGGCCGATGAGCTGAACGCGGTACATGCCGATGTTGTGGCTGGCGGGCCGGGCCTGACCGAGCTCATCGCGGTGGATGGTGTGGATGCCGGCGAAGGTGATGTACCGGCCCCGCCAGCGGGCGTCCCACTCGGCGGCGGAGCGCGCGGGGTG
>CANHON010000084.1 GCA_947462115.1 Deltaproteobacteria bacterium
CGCCAAGCCGTCGGGTCATCCGGGTCTTCTGTGATGTCGGACAGGTCCACGTCCGGTCCGTAGCAGATGTAGATCGGGTACTGGTCGGGCGCGGTCCAGTTGCGCCAGGTCTCCAGCAGCACGTTGTTGCCCATGCCGACGATGAAGATGGGCACCACGCGCAGGTCCCCGACCGCCATGGCGATCTGGCCTGCGCCCGCGTGGGCCTTGAGCAAAGAGTAGGGATCTTCGCCGCGGTTTCGCGTGCCCTCGGGGTGGATGCCGACCCACGTGCCGGGCACCTGGAGCTCGGCGTTCACCCGCGCCATCGCGTACTTGTTCCAGCCCCGGCCTTCTCGTCGGCGCAAGATGGGCGGAAACATCGCCATGACGGTCATACACCAATTCACCGCGGCGCCGATCGCGCTCTCGTAAAAAAACGTCGCGCGCACCGGAAAGAAGCAGCGCTTGCCGAGGGTGCTGCCGGTGACATTGGCGTAAGCCACGGTGTAGAAGTCGAAAAACGACCGATGGTTGGCCACGAGGAGCGCCCGGGTCTCGGGCGTGAAGCGCGCGAGGTGGGCTTGGCCGCTGACCCGAAAGCGCCGGCCGCCGCAGAACCACAGCAAGAAGCGCATGAAGGTGGCGATCCACGCGACCGACAGGAACTTGAGGTGGCGGTTGGCCACGTCGGCGAAGCGAAACCACCGCCGCTCGGCGGAGGTGAGCGCTTCAAGCTGCGCGGGGGAGGGCTGAAGCATGGCGGGGCGCTCGGAGCGGGGGGCGACGGGACGGTCAGTCGCGGCGGCCTGGGGGCAGGGGGCGCCAGAGGCTACCTCAGGAGCCTCGCCGGTGGGGGCCCCGCGCGCCCCCGCACCGCCACCCCACCCTGCGCGCGCCGTGGAGGCCCGATGTCCCTTCGTTGTGCACCCTCCGTCCTGCTGCTCCTGCCCCTCCTGGCCTGCGGTGGCAAAGACACCGGCGCGGAGGAGGCCGCCCTCGTCCCCGGCGGGCCGAGATCCGGCCTCACCGAGGCCGGCCGCTGGTCGCTCCGCTACACCGCCGATCCGACGCCGATCCCCTTCAACGAGCCCTTCAGCATGAGCTGGACGGTGGAGGCCCAGGGCGAGGCGCCCGAGGCCACGGGGCTGCTGGTCGAGCCTTGGATGCCGCTCCACGGCCACGGCGGGGCCACCACGCCGAGCACCGCGGCGGTCGAGGGCGGCTTTTTGACCACCGACCTCCAGCTCCACATGCCCGGCGAGTGGGAGCTCCGCATCCGCGTCGACGCCGACGGTGTGGACGATGTTTTGGTGCTGCCCTACACCTGCTGCGAGGGCTACTGACCGAGGGCCTCGGCGCGCGGGCTGCGGACCGGGGGCGCGCGGGGCGCCGGGGGGCGCGGGGGGCGCGCAGGTTATGCGCCGCCGCCCGGAGGTGCCGATGACCACGCTGCGCTCGACCGAAGACCCCACCCAAGCCAGCGACGCGGACCCGGAGATCCTCTGGCGGCCCGATCCGGCGGCCCTGGAGCACACCCGCATGGGCGCGCTCATCGAGGCGATCTCGACGGACTGGGACGTCGAGCTCGATGACTACGATGATCTGCACGCCTTTTCCATCGACGAGCCCGAGGCCTTCTGGCTGAGCGTTCGCGATCTGTTGGATGTGCAGGCCGAGGTGTGGGGCGAGCCGGTGCTCGTCGAGGCCCCCGAGCAGGCGGGCGGCGTGCCGGGCGTGCGCTGGTTCCCCGAGGCGCGGCTGAGCTTCGCCGAGAACGTGCTCCGAAACGCGGATGAGCGCGAGGCCCTGGTCTATTCGGTCGAGGGTGGGCCGGCGCGACGGCTCAGCCGGGCCCAGCTCCGCGCCGCCGTGGCCCGCTTCGCCGACGCCCTGCGCGCCCGCGGGATCGGCGTGGGCGACCGCGTGGCGGCCATGGTGCCCAACGCGCCGGAGGCGATGATCGCGGCGCTGGGCGCCAGCGCGGTCGGCGCGGTCTTCACCTCCTGCTCCCCGGACTTTGGCGTAGACGGCGTGCTGGAGCGCTTCGGCCAGGTCGAGCCGCGGCTGCTGGTCGCGGCGCCGGGCTATGTCCACAAGGGCCGCTGGGTCGACGTTCAGGGCAAGCTCGCCGAGATCGTCGCCGGGCTGCCCACCCTCGAGGGCCTCGTGCTCTTTGACGCCGTGGAGCCGGCGGTGCCCGTCGCGCCGGCGCTCCGGGCCCTCCGCTGCCCGCTGCTGCCCTGGGCGGAGCTGCTGGCCTCGGTGCCGGAGGCGCCGCTCCGCGCCTTGGCCCTGCCTTTTGATCATCCCCTCTACATCCTCTACAGCTCCGGCACCACCGGCAAGCCCAAGTGCATCGTGCACGGCGCGGGCGGCACGCTGCTGCAGCACATGAAAGAGCACCAGCTGCACTGCGAGGTCCGGCCGGGCGACCGGGTGTTCTACTACACCACCGCCGGCTGGATGATGTGGAATTGGCTGCTGAGCGCCTTGGCCAGCGAGGCCACCCTGCTGCTGTTCGACGGCAACCCCACCTCGCCCACCCCGATGGCCTTGTTCGACTTCGCCCAGGCCGAGCGCTGCACGCTGTTCGGCACCTCCGCCAAGTACATCGACAGCCTCCGTAAGATGGGCCTGCGCCCCGCGGACAGCCACCCGCTGGAGGCCCTGCGCCTCGTGACCAGCACCGGCTCCCCCCTGTCGCCCGAGGGCTTCGATTGGGTGGTGAACGACCTGCGCCCAGGGGTTCAGATCGCCAGCATCTCCGGCGGGACCGACATCATCGGGTGTTTTGTGCTCGGCAACCCCATCCTGCCGGTGCACCGCGGGGAGATCCAATGCAAGGCCCTGGGGATGGCCGTCGAGGTCTGGGACGACGCCGGCGAAGCTGTGGTGGGCACCCCCGGAGAGCTGGTCTGCACCCGGCCCTTTCCCTCGATGCCCATCTACTTCTGGGCCGACCCCGACGGCGCGCGCTACCGCGCAGCCTACTTTGAGCGCTTCCCCGGCGTCTGGTGCCACGGCGACTGGACCCGCGAGACCGAGCGCGGCGGCTTCGTCATCGCCGGGCGCTCCGACGCCACGCTCAACCCCGGCGGCGTGCGCATCGGCACCGCCGAGCTCTACCGGCAGGTGGAGCGCCTGCCGGAGGTGCTGGAGTCGGTCGTCATCGGCCAGGACTGGGAAAATGACGTGCGGGTGGTCCTGTTCGTGAGGCTCCAGCCAGAGGTCTCCCTCGACGCCGCCCTGGAGGACCGCATCCGCGCCGCGGTCCGCGAGGGCTGCACGCCCCGCCACGTGCCGGCCCGCATCGTCGCCGTGGCCGACATCCCGCGCACCAAAAGCGGGAAGATCACCGAGCTCGCCGTGCGGCGGGCGGTGGCCGGCCAAGAGATCAAGAACCTAGAGGCCCTGGCGAACCCCGAAGCCCTGGCCCTGTTCCGGGGTCTGGCGGCGCTCCAGTCCTAAACGACGTGTAGCGGGGCGCTTCAGCGCAGGGGCAGGACGCGCACCGGCCCGCCGTCGGCGAGGCGGCGGATCATCGGCGCGCCGTCGGGCTGCCGGTCGAGGGCCCAGAACCGACCGATGTCGGCCGGCACCGCCTTGGACTCCGCGCCCCGCACCCACCGCAGACCGGCCGGCGTGCGCAGGAGCAAGTCCAGCGCGCCGCTCTGGGCCGGCAGCGCGTCCAGCAGCAGCGCGCCCTCGGGCAGGGGGCTGGGCGCGCCGCGGAGCAGCGCTTGGCCCTTGAGGCCCTGCCATTGGGCCGTGAGGCCGGCCGCCGACTGAACGACCACGCAGACCGCGAGCCCGCCGGGAGCGCCCTCTTGGGCGTCCAGCAGGCCAAATCGGGCGGCAGCGGCTTGTTCGCCCTCGGCCGCCCGCCAGATCTTGCGGGCGAGGGGCGGCAGGGTGTCGTTGACCTCCTCGGCGGGCACCGCGTAGAGGTCGACCCCGCGCGCGCTCTGCACGGCGATCTGCACCGAGCCGCTGTCGGTCACCTGCACCGCGAGCGAAGGGCTGCGGTCAAAAGGCGCCATGCGGCGGAAGTTGGGCGCGCCCCGCAGCCCCAGGGTGAGCAGGCGCAGCTCGCCGCCGCCCTTGGGGGCCGGCACCCACAGCGGCACGTGCAGCCGGCCGAGGCCGTCGGTGGCGGGGCGGCCCACCAGCTCGGCGCTGGGCCAGGGCAGGGTGAGGGTGCGCACCTCGCCGCTGTTCTCGGTGCCCTGAAGGTGCAGGATGCGGAGGCTTCGGCCGCCCTCCAGCCACACCACGTGGCGGTTGCTGTTGTCGGTGCCGCGGGTGACCGACAGCCGCGGGTCGATCTTCTGGGCGAGGTGCAGCAGGTGGGCGTCGAGGATCGCCCGCTCGGGCTGTCCGGGCGCGGCCTCGTGCAGGTACAGGTCGTAGCCCTCGGTCGCGGCGTGCAGCCACAGGGTGGTCTGGGCGCCGCGATCGCCGCCGCTGGCGGGGTCCGGGAGCTGCCCGCCCACCGGCCGCGCGGGGCGCACCTTCAAGGCCTGCCGGCCGAGCTCGATGGGGCCCTCGGGCCCCTGCACGCTGACCGTCAGCTCGTAGTCGCCGACCGGCAAGGTGCCGGCGCCGGGCACCTGCATCAAGCTCAGGCGCCGACCCTGGGGCCCCAGCTTGATGTCTCCGCCGGGATCGACCTCAGGTGCGGTGTTCTCGCGCACCTGCGTCTGGCCCGACGGCGTCTTGAGCGTGAAGCGCAGCAGCCAGGGCCGCCGGTTGAGGTCGGGCACGAGCAGCGCGGCGTCCGTGGGGTTGCTCGCCAACATCGGCACCAGCAGCGGCTCTCCCTGGATGTACTCGCCGCGCAGGCGCGGGGACCAGGCGCGCAGGCCGGTCGTCGCGGCGGCGGCGGGGGCAGGGGCAGCGCTGGGGCCCGCGGCGGCGAGCGGGGCGGCGGCGAGCGGCGCGATGCACAGCAGTCCGAGCGCGAGGGCCGTGGTCGGTCGAAGCATGGGGCTCCCTTCGGGGCGGAGACGGGCGCGCTTATCCCGGTGGCGGCGCCGGGCGGTTGGCCGCGAACCAGGCCCGCGCCTCGGCCTCGGTGGCGATGGCGCCTTGAAGCTGGGCCTCGCGCAGGTCGGCGAGGGCGCGCCCGAGGGCTGGACCCGGCGCGACGCCGAGCTTGACCAGGGCCCGTCCGCTCAGCAAGGGCGGCAGCGGCGCGTCGAGCACCCCGAGCGCTTGGGCCCGGTCCCGGCAAGCCGACCAGAACGACGCGCCGGTCTGCGCTTCGGCGGACAGCAGGGCGAGGCGCAGCGACAGCCCCTCGGCGGCCCGGCGCAGGGTGGTGTCGAGGGCGGCGGGCGCCCAGGCCTCGGGCGGCGCGCCGAGCAAGGCCACGGCGGCCATCACCTGGGCCCGCAGCGGCACCCCGGCCCAGGCGTGCAGCTCCAGGTGGTCGAGGGTGGCGGCGGCGGCGGCGGTGTCGCCGGCGGGATGGAGGGCGGCGAGGGCCACCGACAGTGCCTCGCCTTCGCCCGAGACCGCCGCGAGGGCCTCGGGCAGACGCGCTGCGGTCTGGAGCAGCGCCGGTCGCGGGGCGCAGGCCAGGGCCGGCAGCGCGCAGTCCATCGCCCCGAGCTGGGCCAGCAAGCCGAGGCCGAGGGCCGGGCGGGGCCCGAGCAAGATCTGGCGCAGCTCGCCCCACACCCGCGCGGGCGGCAGCCCCTCGAGCGGAATGTGCGCCGCCACCGCCTCGAGGTCCGGGCTCGCCGCGAAGCCGAAGCGCGCCCCGAAGCGGGCGGCCCGCAGCACCCGCAGCGGATCGTCGCCGAAGCCCCCGGCGTCGGCCGGGCTTAGCAGCCCCGCCACGAGGTCCGCCCGCCCGCCGGTGGGGTCGCAGAGCGCGCCCGAGGGCAAGGCGATGGCCATGGCGTTGATCGTCAGGTCGCGGCGGCGAAGGGCGGCCTCGATCCCGATCCACGGGTCGCCCACCACTTGCACGCCCACCACCTGCCCGCCCACCGCCGCGGTGCCCCCCGCCGCCGCGGGCCGCTCCGCCCGGGGGAGGGCGATGTCGAGGGTCTCCTCGCCGATCCGCAGCTTGAAGACCCCGAAGCTCCGGCCGACCGCCTTGCAGTGCCCAAGCGGCGCGAGGGCCGCCTCGACCGCCGCCGGCTCCAGCCCATGAACCTCCAGGTCGGCGTCACTGACGGTGTTCTGGAGGAGGAGGTCACGGACGGCGCCGCCGACGAGGTAGGTCTGCCCGCCGACCGCCGCGAGGGCCGCGCTGACGCGGAGGGCGGGCAGCAGCAGCCGCTCCGGCAGGCCTTGGAGCAGCGGAGGGCTGGGCGAAGCGGGGCCGGGCGAAGCCGGGTCGGGCGAAGCCGGTTCGGGCGGAGCGGGATGGGGGTGCACGGGCGCGCCTGCCAATCGAGGGCCTTCGGCATAGCATGGGCGGGGGCGGCCGGAGCCGCGCCCGTCCGCCGCCTCGGGGTCCCACGATGCAGTCGCTCCTCCGCCTTCTTCCGCTCCCGCTGTGCATTCTCGTCGGGTCCGCCGCCGCAGAGCCCCCGGCCCCGCGGGCGGTCCTCGGGGCTACCACCCCGGTGTTCGCGCTGCCGGCGCTCAACGAGGAGGCCGCGCTGGAGGCCGGGGGCCGCACCCAGCTCGGCGTCAACGACTTTTGTGGGGTCCGCGCCGCCAAGCCAAAGTCGGCCATCGTGCTCTACTTCTTTGACCGCAGCCGGGGCGGGGACCAGCTGGGCACGCTGGCGCGCCTCCAGCGGCGCAGCGGCGGAAAGGGCCTGCAAGTGCTCGCCATCTCCACGGACACCGGCGATCTCGGCGGGCTCAGCACCTGGGTCGAAGGCCAGCGCCTCAACTACCCGGTCCTCCGCGACAACCACGGGGTGGTGAGCCGCCGCTACGGGCTGTCGCAGCTCCCGCTGACGGTCGTGGTCGACGGCGACTGCGGCGTCTTCGCGCTCGGCCTGCCGATGGGCGCAGACCTGGAGCCGGCGCTGGACGCCGAGTTGGCCGCGCTCCTGGTGCGCTGAAGGCCCGCCGCTCCTGCGCTGATCCCTTGGTCTTCCGGCGCAGGGTGGGCCCGGCCCTCAGGTCCTTGGCCCTCAGGTCCTCGGCCCTCAGGCCCCCGGCACCGTGATCACGATGACCGTGATGTTGTCCTTGCCGCCGCCGTGGTGCGCGGCCCGGATGAGCTCGCGGCAAGCGACGCGGGTGTCGGCGTAGTGGTTGAGGATGGACTCGGTCTCGGCGTCCTCGACCTCACCCCACAGGCCGTCGCTGCACATCAGGATCTTGTCGCCGGGCTCGAGCTCGACGCTGAAAATATCGATGTCCACGTTGCGGTCGAGGCCGACCGTGCGGCTGAGGTAGTTGCTCAGCGGGTGGAAGCGGGCCTCCTCCGGCTTGATCTTGCCCTGCTCGACCATGCGGGCCACGATGCTGTGGTCGCGGGTGATCTGGTGGAGCACGCCGCCCCGGAGCAGGTAGGCGCGGGAGTCGCCGACGTTGGCCACGTAGGCGAGGCGGTCCTGCAGCAGCATGGTCGCGACCATCGTCGTGCCCATGTCGGAGCGCACCTCGTCGGAGTAGTCCTTGACCGCGTTGTTCGCGCGCTGGAAGGACTCCTCGAGCACGTTCTCCATGCGCTCGGGGTTGTTGGCGCCCCCGGCGGCGAAGCGCTGGCGGGCCTCGCGGTGGATGGTGGCCACCGCCATCTGGCTCGCCACCTCGCCCCGGTCGTGCCCGCCCATGCCGTCGGCCACGACGAAGAGCTCCACGCCCTCGGCCACGGTGCCCCAGCCCCAGTTGTCCTCGTTGTGGGCGCGCTCGAGGCCCACGTCGGTCATGGCCGTGGCGATGTTGCGCTCGGGCGGGCCGCCTTCGCGCAGGAAGGGCTCCAGCGCCCGGCCGAAGGCGTAGGCGGTGGGGTAGGAGCCGCCCTCGGCCAAGGCGAAGAAGTCGGCGAGGCGCCAGCACTCGGTGGGGCTGTAGCGGCGCAGCAGCTCGCCCATGGCCATCACGTCGGCGATCCGCTCCTCTTCGGGGACCGGACCGTCGTAGACCTCGCGGATGTTCGGGTCGAAGAGCTGGATGTTGCCGTCGGGCCAGACCAAGAAGTTGGCGCTGGAGAGCTGGGCGATGCTCACGCCGTGGTGGTGCAGGAAGGCCAGCAGGCCGGTGATCCGCTGCGCGAGGTGCGTGACCTGGCCCCAGCTCAGCGGCGCGGCCTCATCGAGCAGCAGGCCCTCGCCGTTCCACAGGGTGACGCTGCACAGCACGCTGTCTTGGTAGAACATATCGACGGGCACGGCAAAGCCGGGGTGGTCGATGCGCTTCTCGAAGTAGTCGGCGTAGGCCTGGAAGCCGTCGCGCTCCCAGCGCACGCTCACCAAGAAGCGGCGCGTGACCATCTCGGCGCCGCAGGACACGCACTGCGGGGCGCCCCGCGGGGTGTCGTCGTTTCCGCAGGCCCAGCAGAAGCGGCGCGGCCGGTCGGGCCGATCGTCGTTCGCCAAGTAAAAAAGCCGCCCCTCGGACAGGCGCACCAGCCCCTCGACCGAGTAGTGCTCGGAGAGGTGGGTCCCGGGAGGAAAAAAGCGGTCAGGGCGCTTGGGGGAGGCCATGCGGGTCCGTGCGGGTCGTCCGTGCGGAGGGGGCGGATGACCGGGTGGAGGGTGCCAGCGGACGGCGGGCGGTGACGGCGACAGGCCGCGCGGGGCCCTCGGAGAGGGTGACCCGCGCCCCTCCCCCGAACAGGGGCTTGGGCTCGCCGCATAGTAGAGAGTTGGTGGCGGTGCGGCAACGGTGGTCGGGGGTGGTTGGGCGGTCTTTGCCCTGATGTACGTCGTTCTCGTCGCGCAAATCCCCGGTCAAAGGCGCGGCGCTGGGCGCGCCCTTCGGGGCGGGCGCCCCCGGCGCTGGCCTGGGGTCGTTAGCGGCGGGGCGCGCGGCGTCGGGGCCCGAGCGGGCCGCTCCTGCTCGCCTTCAGATGCGCCGCCCCGCTTGGAGTCCCCGTGAAGCAGCTCGAATTCGAGATCGAAGGCACCGTGGGCGCCGCGCGCGCCGCCACCCTCAAGACCGCCCGGGGCGACATCCGCACGCCGGTCTTCATGCCGGTCGGCACCCAGGGCGCCGTTCGCACGCTGAGCCCCCACCACCTCATGGAGACCGGCAGCCAGATCATCCTGGCGAACACCTACCACCTGAGCCAGCGGCCGGGCGAGGCCTTGGTCGCCAAGCACGGTGGTCTGCACAAGATGATGCAGGTCAACCTGCCGATCCTCACGGACTCCGGTGGATTTCAGGTCTTTAGCCTCAAAAAGGCCTCCATCACCGAAGAGGGCGTGACCTTCGCCTACGAGCTCGACGGCCGGCAGACCTTCCTCTCCCCCGAGCGCAGCATGGAGATCCAGCAGGCGCTCGGGGCCGACATCGCCATGGTCTTCGACGAGTGCCTGGCCTTCGGCACCGACAAAGAGGCGGCCGCCCGCAGCGTGGACCGCACGGCCCGGTGGGAGCAGCGCAGCAAAGACGCCCACACCCGCGCCGATCAGAGCCTGTTTGGCATCGTGCAGGGCGGCTTCTGGCCGGACCTCCGGGCCCGCTCGGCCAAGCAGATCACCGGCATCGGCTTCGACGGCTACGCGATCGGCGGCCTGAGCGTCGGCGAGGGCCACGCCATCATGTGCGACGTGCTCGACTGGACGGTCCCGCACCTCCCGGCCGACCGCGCCCGCTACCTCATGGGCGTGGGCCGCCCGCTGGACCTCGTGGAGGGCGTGGCCCGCGGCATCGACATGTTCGACTGCGTGATCGCCACCCGGCACGCCCGCGGCGGCGTCTTTTACGCGAGCCAGGGCCGCATCCGCATCACCGACAAGCGGTTCCGGGTGGACATGTACCCGGTGGACACCTCTTGCTCCTGCTACGCCTGCAAGAACTTCACCCGCGCCTACATCCACCACCTGTTCCGGGTGGGCGAGGTGCTGGGCAGCATCTTGGCCACCATCCACAACCTCCACTGGTTCTCGGCCTTCATGGGCGAGATGCGCCAGTCGATCGTGGACGGCACCTTTGAGGCCTTCCGCGCGCGGGTGCACGAGATTTGGCCGGAGAGCACCGAGCCTTCGCCGGTGGCTGCTTGGGGAGACGACGGCCCCGACGGCGAGGAGCTGCGCCCGGCGGGCCCCCACCGGCCGGCGCGACCGGCCCCGAGCAAGCCCGCGCCGAGCCGCCCGCAGGGGCCCCAACGCCCTCCCAGTGGTCAATCCCGCGGTCGTTGAGCGGGGGCAGGCTCAGCGCTCGGCCACCAGCAGCGTGAGCCCGAGGCCCGGGAGCTGGTCGGCCTCGGCCTGCAGCTCCGCGCGGGTGAGCGGGTGCGCGTCCATGTGCGCCTTGGGGATGATGAGCGTCACGATGTTCTCGTTCACCGTCATGTCGAGGGGCGAGATCGGCGCGGTGGAGCGGCTGCGGTGCAGGCGCGTGGCGATGCGGAGCAGGGCGATCAGGTAGATGAGCGCCTGGGGCGGGCCGCCGCTGCAGGCCTCGCGCACCCGCGCCTCGGTGGCGTTGCCGCGCTGGCACAGCACCAGGGCCCCGAGCGCCGCCTGCTCCTGGCGGGAGAAGCCCGGTAGATCGGCGTGCTTGAGGATGTAGGCGCCGTGCTTGTGGAAGCCCGAGTGGTTGACGAAGACCCCGGCCTCGTGGAGCCGGGCGGCCCAGCCGAGCAGCGCCCGGTGCGCCGGCCCCAGGCCCCAGGGCACGGCGACCGCCTCGAACAGCAGCAGCGCCGTGGCCTCGACCCGCTGGCTCTGGTCGAGCTCGACGCCGTAGCGCTGGGCGAGGGTGTGGATGGTCGACTCGCGCACATCCTCGTGCCGCCGTGCTCCGAGCAGGTCGAGCATCACCCCCTCGCGCAGGGCGCCCTGTGCTGCGTCCATCTCCTCGATCTTGAGGGCCGAGAACACCGCTTCGAGCACGGCGAGGCCCCCGGGCAGCACCGCCCGTCGGCGCTCGGGGAGCTCGTTGAGCTGCACCCGGTCCATGCGCCGCGCGCTGAGCAGGCGCTTCCAGAGCTCGTTGATGCCCTCGCGGGAGATGTGGGCCCCGAGGCCGTTGGCCGACAACATCTTGGCGATCGCGTTGATCGTGCCCGAGCTCCCGACGGCGTGCTGCCAGCCGAGCCCGAGCAAGCGCCGCTTGCAGGCCTGGAGCTCCAGACGGGCCGCCAGCACGGCGTCCTCGCGACCCCGGCGGGTGATGCGCCCATCCGGGAAGAAGCGCAAGGACCAGGTCACGCAGCCCATCTGTCGGCTCTCGAGGTCGATGGGCGAGCCGCCCTCCCCGATGATGAGCTCGGTGCTGCCGCCGCCGATGTCGACCACGAGGCGCCGGCCGGCTTGGTGCAGGTCGTGGCTGACCCCGCGGTAGATGAGGCGGGCCTCTTCGCGCCCCGAGATGATGTCAATGTCGTGCCCGAGGGCGACCGTGGCGCGCCGCAAGAAGGGCTCGGCGTTCTGGGCCTGGCGCAGGGTGTTGGTCGCCACGGCGCGCACCTGGTGCCCCGAGAGGTTGGCGAGGCGCTGGCCGAAGACCCGCAGCGTGGCGAGGGCGCGCTCCTGCACCTCGGGCGTGAGGCGGCCCAGCGGGTCGATACCGGCGCCGAGGCGCACGTTCTCGCGCAGGCGGTCCACCACGCTGAAGGCTTGGCCGTCCTCACTGGCCCGGGCGATGACCATGTGAAAGCTGTTGGAGCCCAGATCGACGGCGGCCACGAGGTTCGGCGCGGCTTCGATCGCGGGGCGGGCGGCGAGGGCGGCGATGAGCCGGGGGGCACGGCCGATGGGCACGATCGATCCGCTCGCCCCCTCGACCTCGGCCTCGTCCAGCAGCTCCAGCTCGTCAATGAGCCCGACCTCCTCGGTGAGCTCGCCCTCCTCCCCGAGCTCGGTCGGCGCCGCTTCGGGCCCCGCCTCGGCGGTGGGCGGCGGGGCAGCGGCGGGCGCAGCGCTCTTGGGAGCGGCGTCCTGCACAATGTTCTCGGGGTCGCTGGGGCTCGGCGGTGTGGTCGGCGGCTGGTGCAAAGGACCTCCCGCGGACGACTACTGCGCCAGCCCCGGGCGGGCCAAGGGCGCGATCAGGGCGCGGTCGATCCCTCGGCGCTCGGGGCCGCGCTGGCCTCCGCGTTGTCCACCGCGCTCGCCCCGGCGTTGTCTGCGGTGTTGGCCGTCGCCCCGTTGCCGTTCATGCGGACGGCGTCGGGCCGGGTGCGGAGGCGGCGGGGGATGGGCGCGAGGTCTGCCGGCGGCAAGGCGGCGTTGTCCTCGACCGTCAGGTGGTCCACCACCGGCGGGCCGACCCGGTTGGCCAGCAGGCCGTCAATGCTGCGCAGGCGGTTGTTCTCGGTGACGACGAGGTGTCCGACGCGGCTGAGGCTCGGGAGGGCGGGCAGGGCCTCGAGCGCGTCGAGGTCGGCGAAGGTCAGGCGCTCGGCCGACTCGAGGCTGCCACCGAGCTGAAGATCCCGCAGCAGCGGCATCCCGCGCAGGGTCAGCTCGCGGCTGCTGCGCAAGCGGGGCAAGGCGGTGATCTGCAGCACCCGCGGGTTGCCGGCGATCGACAGGCTGTCCACCGTGTGGATGAGGTCGAAGCCGGAGATCGTCGTGAGCGACGCGTTGTTGAGCACGTCGAAGCTGCGGACCGCCGCCCCGGTGGGCAGCCCCGAGGGCCCCTCGAGCCGCTCCAGGCTGCTGTTCCCGCTGATGTCGATGGCGCCGCCGCTCACCAGCTCCATGCGCAGGCTCGCGGAGCGGAGGTTGGGGTTGTTCTTGATCGACAGGGATTGTGTGCGGAGACCGCGGACCGCGTTGAGCCCGTCCACGTTCTCCAGCACCGGGTTGGCCTCGATGCGAACGGCGCCGAGCGGCACGCCCTTGGGGGTGTGCAGGCCGCTGAGGCCGGCGAGGCTGCGGAGCGCGGGCGCGCCCTCGATGAGCAAGTCGCCGGTGATCTCCGTGATGCAGGCCACCGGCCCGAGGTCTTCCGCGAAGTAGTCGGGCCCGATGATGAGGCGGCCGAGGACCCGGTCGTACTTGCGGCAGAACTTCTCGATCGACTTCGGATCGGTGGGCCGCCAGTCGCCCTTGTGCGGGTCTCGGGCGCGGGCCAGGGCCTCGCCGCTGAGCGGGAGGAGCGTCAGGAGCGCGCACAGGGCGCGGAGCAGGCGGGGAGAGGTGGGCAGGGCGCGGCTGAGCATCGGGGTCCGTCCTTGCGCGAGTCCGCGCGGCGCGCCGCCACTTGGGGCCGCGCTCGCGGGGTTTATCGGACCAAAGGGGGGCGGGCTGAGGCCGATCTTCGGCCGGCGGCGGCGGCTCGGGGCGGGGTCCGCGCTCGTCGCTCCCCATGTGGTACAAGCCCGGCGGGAGGTGCCGATGCATACGGCGCAGGTCAGTTCTGGGGAGGCGCGCGGCGGCCTCGGCCTGGGGGGAGATCGGCTGGAGGCCGCGGCGCGGCGCTTCCGCGAGGTGCTGCCGGACGCGCTCGACTTCGTCAGCCTGCGCTTGGTCGAGGAGCGCACCGATCTGGTGAGCGTGCGGCGGGGCCTGCTGGAGCCCGTCCAGCTCAACACCGATCTGGGCGGCATGGTCACCGTCCACCACGGCGGCGGCGTGGGCTACGCCTCCACCAGCGATCTGTCCGCGGCGGGCTTGGCTGCGGCCATCGCCACGGCCCGCGGGTGGGCCGTCCGCAGCGCCGGGCGCGCCGTTTTCGACTTTCGTACCGTCCGCATGGCGCACCCCACCGGCAGCTACCGCACCCCGGTGGACCGGGCGTGGGACGCCGTGCCCATGGCGGAGAAGATCGACTACCTCCGCCAGATCGACGCGCTCTTCCCCATCGATCCGCGGATCGTGGAGTGGACCGCCAGCCTCTACGCCATCCGCACCCGCACCCGCTACCTGACCAGCGGCGGGGGCGACGTGGAGCAGGACCTTCAGCACATCGCGCCCGACATCATGGTGGTGGCGCACGCCGATGGGCAGACCCAGAAGCGCGCGCTCAACGGCCGCGGCGCCTCGCAGCAAGGCGGCTGGGAGCTGCTGGAGCGGGTGGGGCTGCGGGAGCTCGCGGGGCGAGCCGCCGGCGAGGCCCTCGCGCTGCTCAGCGCGCCCGAGTGCCCGGCCGGGCGCATGGATCTGCTGCTGGATCCGGGCCAGATGATGCTCCAGATCCACGAGTCCATCGGCCATCCCATCGAGCTCGACCGCATCCTCGGCGATGAGCGCAACTACGCCGGCACCAGCTTCGTGACCCTCGACATGTTCGGCAGCTACCAGTACGGCAGCCCGCTGCTCAACGTCACCTTCGACCCCACCCGGGCCGACGAGTTCGCGAGCTACGGCTGGGACGA
>CANHON010000085.1 GCA_947462115.1 Deltaproteobacteria bacterium
ACCGGCGGCAGCGGTGTGGCCCGCGGCCGGCGGGTGGCCGCCCTCGTCGGGCTGCTGCTGCTCACCCGCCCCGACCAGCTTGGCTTGGCTGCCGGCGCGCTGCTTTGGGCCCTGCTCCAATCCAAGACGCCCCGCCACTGGGCGCAGACCGCCGCCTGGGCCCTGGGCCCCGCCGCGCTCTGGGCCCTCGGCGCCCTCGCCTGGACCGGCAGCCCGGTGCCCAACCCGACCCTGGCGAAGCTCGGGGCGGGCGTGCCGCAGGCTGTTTTGATCAAGCAGGGCCTCGGCTACCTCCTGAGCTGCGCCGCCGCCGACCCCCTCGCCGCGGTCCTGCTCACGCTCGGGCTCGGCCTCGGGCTCGGCCTTGGCTTCCGTGGCTTCGCGGGCGCGGCTGGGCGCCTGTTGGCGGTCGGCGGCGTGCTTCAGCTCGCGGTCGTCGTGCTCGAGGGCGGCGACTTCATGGTCGGGCGCTTCCTCAGCCCCACCCTCGTGCTCGCGGTCCTGCTCCTCGCGCACGCCGGCCTCCGTTGGCCCAGAATGGCCGCTGGCGCGCTGATCTCCACGGCGCTCCTCGGCGCCGCCCACCCCCGCGGGCCCACCGCCGGCCCCACCTTTGACCACCGCGGGCTCGACGCGCGCGGCGTCGCCGACGAGCGCGGCTTCTACTTCCAGACCACCGGCTGGTGGCCCCGGCTGCGCGACCGCCGGCCGCTGCCCACGCCCGCCCCGCCCGGGCCGCCCCAGGTCACCACGATGATGAACGTCGGCCTCGACGGCTTTTTGGCGGGGCCCTCGGTCCACATCATCGATCCGATGGCCCTCACCGATCCCCTGCTGGCCCGCCTGCCGGCCGACTGCGGCGGCCCCTGTCGCCCAGGCCACCTCCAGCGCGCCGTGCCCGAGGCCCACCTCGCCGCGCTGGCCAGGGGGGCCCCCGGCGACCAGGGCGCCGCCGCGCTCGGGGCGCTCCAGCAGGATGTGTGGTGGATGACGCGGGGCGCGCTGTTCTCGGCGGAGCGGTGGCGGGTCATCCTCCGACGCCGCGGCCGCTAAGGCCCCCGCTCGAGCCAACGCAGCCAGCCGTGGGGGTCGGGCGCCCGGCGCTCCGACCGGGCCCGCTCCAGCGCCGCCGCCCACTCGGCCCGACCGACCGGCGACAGCGCCGCCGGGGCCTCGGTCGCGCCCCCCGCCACCCAGCCGTCGATCAAAGCGGCCCGCAGCGCGTCCTCCTCGAGCCAGCCGGCGCGGACCGGCGGCCCCTCTCGGCCGCCCCAGCGGCGCGCCCAGCCAAACAGCAGCGCCGCTTGTTCGGCCGGCGGAATCGCACGGAGCGCCCGGTCCAGCGCCGCCCCCTCCGACTCCGCCTCCCCTGCCGGGATCGGCGCCGCGGCCCCCGCGAGGACCTCGGCCACCGCCCGCCGCAGCGCGAGCCGCTGCGCCTCCCCTTCGTCGGGGACGAGCCCCCTGACGCAATTGCCGAGCGCCGAGAGCCGATCCTCCGCCGGCCCACGGTCCTCGGCGCGGGCCTGGGCCACCGCGTCGCCCACCCCCTCGGCCCAGGCGGGGTGCGGGGCGGTCGGGCTTGAGATTGGCCTGCTGCAGCGGCCTTCGGGGTCCTCCCGCAGGGCGGCGGTCGCCGCGTCTCGGCCCTCGGCGTAGGCGTGGAGGCGCCGGCAGATGGGATCGGCCGAGCGACAGGCCCGGTGCCGCTCCATCGGCAGGGCGTAGCTGAGCTGGGCCGACACATAGGCCCAGTCCGCCGCCCAATCCAAGGCCCACGGCGCGCCGGCCCCAGACGAAGCCCCGTCGTCCTCGCCGATCACGGTCTGCAGATCGATGATCCCGACGAGCAGCGCCGGCGCCGCCACGGCCCGCCGCCACCGCCCACCCGACCCGGCCGCCGCAGCGAGGAGCAGCGCGCACAGCGGCATCACCGCCGCCGCATAGCGCAGAGAGGCCGGGAAGCTGAGCTCGGGCGGCGCAGAGACGCGGACCGAGAAGCCCACCGAGAGGTAAGCGAGCAGCCACAGGCCGATGAGGCCCGCCGCCCACCGCCCCACCCGCGACCGCCGCCCGAGGCTGAGCGCCGCCGCGAGGCCCAGGCTCAGGGCCACCGGAATCGACAGCGCCCGACCGAGCTCGCTCGGATGCCCCATCAGCGCGGCGATCTGGTTGGGCGCGAACAGGCTGGTGAGCTTGTCGGGCAGCCGCTCGATCAGCGGCAGCCACTCCCGCTCGGCGTAGATGGTGTGGAAGGGCTGGTTGCCGCTCCAGCGGCGTTGCAGGCCCCACATCAGCGGCCCGATCAGCAGGCCGAGCGCGCCGAGGGCCGCCGCGCGCCGCCCCCGCAGCTCCAGCGCCACGAACAGCGCCGCCGCCGCCGCCACAAAAGCGCCCGAGAAGCTGACATAGAGCGCGAGGCCGCCGACGAGCCCCGCCGCCCAGCTCCGGGCCAGCCCGGCCGGCCGGCTCACCGCCGCGACGAAGACCACGGCCAGCGCGCCCACCTCCATGTGGTTGCCCCAGCCGATGCCCGACAGCACCAGGGGCGCCCGCGGCGGCAGGATCATCATCGCCGAGAACAGCGCACCCGAGGCCCATCCCACGTGTCGGTGCAGGGTGCGCTGGCCGCATACCAAGGCGATGCCCCAAGCGCCCACGGGCAGCAGCTTCGCGACGATCCAGGCGGGCGGCAGCGCCGAGAACAGCGCCGCAGAGGCCATGCCCGCCAACGAGCAGCCCCCACAGTAGGGCCGATACTGCAGGGCAAAAAGGTCCGGCAGGTGGCCGTGGAGCAGCAGCCAGCCCTGGGCGGCGTTGAAGCCCTCCTCGGCGTCCTGCTCGACGAGCGCGCCCCGCTGCAGGGCCAGCAGGCGATGGGCGAACAGCAGCCCCAGCCAGCCGATGCTCAGCCACCAAGGCGACGTTCGCGCTGGCTGCTCTAAGCTCACCCGAGACAAGGCCCCCCTGCCGCGGGCGAGGCCGCGCTGGCCGCCGGCCGGAGGGCCGGTGATGCTGCCCGCAGGAGAGCCCATGCGACCCGACCGCGCCACCCGCCTGCCCCTCGATGCCGCGCTGATCGGCGTGCTGCTCGTCGCTTGCGGCGATCCCCCGCCGGCAGCCCCGGCGCCGATCCCCGCGCAGGCGCTGGGGCCCCGGCCGAGCTTCTTGCTCGTCACCCTCGACACCACCCGCGCCGACGCCCTGAGCCCCTACGGCGGCCCGCCCAACGCCACGCCGATGATCGGCCAGATCGCCGCCGAGGGCGTGCGCTTCGACCGGGCCTACACCGTCACGCCGCTGACCATCCCCGCCCACTCCAGCCTGCACACGGGTCTGTTGCCGCCGCGGCACGGCGTTCGCGACAACGGGGACGCCTTTTTGTCGCCGGCCGCCAACACCCTCGCCGAGCGGCTCCGCGGGGCCGGCTACCGCACGATGGCCTCGGTGGGCGCCGAGGTCACCAGCCACCACTGGGGCTTCGATCAAGGCTTCGAGGCCTTCTTTGACGATCTGGCGCCCGTGGCCACCGGCGACCGCTGGCGTGCCGAGCGGCCGGCCGGCGACGTGGTGGACGACGCCTTGGCTTGGCTGCAGCCAACCTTGGCCTCGAAGGAGCCGTTCTTCGCTTGGGTTCATGTCTTTGACGCCCACCACCCCTACGCCCCGCCGCCGCCCTTCGACTCCGACTACGAGAAGCGCCCCTACCTCGGCGAGCTCGCCTACATCGACAGCCAGCTCAGCCGCCTCTACGGCGCGCTTCAGCTCGCCGGCGCGCTGGAGTCCACCTGGATCATCCTCGTGGCCGACCACGGCGAGGGCATGGGCGACCACGGCGAGGGCACCCACGGCCTGCTGCTCTACGACGCCACCACGCGCATCCCGTTGATCATTCGGCCCCCAGGCGGCGGCGGGGGCGCCCCGGTGGCGGCGGCCGTGAGCATGGTCGATCTGGCCCCGACCGTGCTCGCCGCGGCGGGCATCCCCGTCGAAGACACCCTCGACGGCGTCAATCTCCTGCCCTTGGTGGCCGGCGAGCAGCCTGCGGCCGAGCGCTCGGTCTACGTCGAGAGCCTGTATGGCTGGCGACACTTTGGCTTCGCCCCGCAGCGGGCCCTGGTGGACAGCCAACTCAAGCTCATCGACAGCACGACGCCGGAAGTCTACCGCGGCCCCGATGGCGGCGACGCCGTCAACCTCGCGCCGACCGAGCCCGCGCTCACCCAGGGGCTGCTCGCCCGCATGGACAGCCTCGCCGCCGGGCTGCTGCCGCTGGTGGAGCTCGCCGGGGACGTCAACCTCGACGCCGACCGCGCGGCCCAGCTCGTCGCCCTCGGCTACGTCGTCGGCGACGCCACGGCGGCCGGCGCAGACACGGCGCCCTTCCGCGGCGATCTGCCCGATCCGAACCCCGCCGACCCCACCCTCAACGCCGCTGAGCGGGCCCGGGCCCTCATCCGGGACGGCCAGCCCGAGGCGGCCCTGGCGATCGTGAACAGCGCGCTGGAGCGCAACCCCAAGCAGGGCGACCTGCTCCGCACCCGGGTGGACCTGCTCACCGCGGTGGGCCGTCGCGACGAGGCGCTCGCCGAGGCCCAGCGGCTCGACGCCGAGGCCCCGACCTCGCAGCTCAAGCTCAGCCTGGCGGAGCTCGCGTTTCAGCGCGGCGATCCCGAGGAGGGCGAGCGGATGATCCGGGCCGCGCTGGCCATCGACCCCTACCTCGCCGTCGCGTGGCGCCGCCTGCTGCACCAGCGGTTCATGGCCGGCGACCTGTCGCGCCTCGCCGCCGTCGTGAAAGAGGCCGAGCTCGCTGTCCCCGAAGACCCCACCTTGCCGGTCATGCAGGGCGTCCTCGCGATGGGCCAGCGCGATCTGCCGCGGGCCGAGCGCCTGCTGCGGGAGGGCATCGCCCGCGATCCCAGCCAGCCCTTTGCGCAGCTGCACCTCGGCCTTGTCAAACAGCAGCAGGGCGATCTTTTCGCCGCCGAGGCCGCCCTTCGGGAGGAGCTGCGCCGCTTCCCCAAAAGCCTGCCCGCGCGGGTGGCCCTCGTCGAGATCACCGCCAGCCAGCGGCGATGGGGCGACCAGCTCACCGAGGTCGAAGGGGTGCTGGCGATGGAGCTCACACCCACCCGCATGAGCCTGCAAGCCAAGGCCCAGGCCCTGTTCAACCTGGGGCGCTACCCCGAGGCCGACGTGGCGGTCGATGCCTGCATCCAGGCAGACGCCCGCGCGTCCGGCTGCGCCCTACTCAAGGCCAACACCCTGTCGAAGCTCGGCCGCAAGGACGAGGCCCTCGCCCAGTTCGAGCGCGCCAAGGCCCTGCACGCCGCCGAACAAGCCGACGCGGCGGCCGCCGGTCCGGCACGGCCCCGCTAGCCAGACCTGCGAGCCGACCCGCGACCGGCCCCCAGCGGCGGCGCGGCCAGGCTCAGCGGCGGCCCGCGTCGACAGGGCGCCCTCCGACCATTACACCGTGCGCCCCTGGAGGACCGGTTGACCCACACTGACCCAAACGTGATCGACGACGCGCTGCCGATGACCGCTGAAGACGACGCCCCCCGCTCGGACCTGGTGCGGGCCGAGGGCGCCGCGCAGGCCGCCGCCGCCGATCCCGACGCCCCGGAGCCCCTGCGCTACCGCGGCTTTGTGCTCGACGGCTTTCAGGCCGAGGCCATCGCCGCCCTCGACCGGGGCGAGAGCGTGCTCGTGTCGGCGCCGACCGGCACCGGCAAGACCGTCGTCGCCGACTGGCTGGTGGAGAAGACCCTCAGCGAGGGCAAAGAGGTCATCTTCACCGCGCCGATCAAGGCCCTGTCCAACCAAAAGTTCCGCGACTACTGCCGGATCTTGGGCGAGGACAAGGTGGGCCTCGTCACCGGCGATCTGGTGATCCGCCGCGACGCGCCCTGCCGGGTCATGACCACCGAGATCTTGCGGAACATGCTGCTCTCGGGCGAGCAGGTCCCCAACCTCGGCTGCGTGATCGTCGATGAGATCCACTTCCTCGACGACAAAGAGCGCGGCACCACCTGGGAGGAGGTGCTGATCTACCTGCCCCGGCACGTGCAGATCGTCGGCCTCAGCGCCACGCTCAGCAACCTGCACGAGTTCGCCGAGTGGCTGGCCCATGTGCGCGAGCGGCCGGTCCGGGTGGTCGAGGAGCACCGCCGGGCCGTGCCCCTCGAGTTCGCCGTCGCCAGCCGCGAAGCCGGCCTCTGCAGCGTGCCGGAGATGCGCCTGCGCCACCAGCGCTGGGCCAAGAAGAACGCCGTGCGGCTCAAAGAGGCGGAGGCCCTCCGGGGCGGCCGCGGCGGTCCGCGCGGTCGGCGGGGCGGCCTCGGGGTCGGCTCGCCCACCCGGCACGGCGACGTCTTCCAGATGCTCTGGCCCCAGCACGCGCCCTACCTCTACTTTGTGTTCTCCCGCAAAGACACCGAGAACATGGCCCGCGGCCTGAGCAACCACCTCGAGATGAGCCTGCTGAGCGCTGATCAGGTGGCCCAGGTCAACGCGGCGATCCAGGCCTTCGCCGCCGACCCCAACGCCGAGGCCGCGCTCGACCGCGAGCTGTTCGACATGTACCGCAAGGGCGTGGCCTTCCATCACGCCGGCCTGCACGTCGGTCTCAAGGCCCTGGTCGAGGAGCTGTACGAGCAGCGGCTCATTCAGGTCTTGTATTGCACCGGCACCTTCGCGCTGGGCATCAACATGCCGGCGCGGACGGCGGTCTTCGACGGCCTGGAGCGCTTCGACGGCACGACGATGATCCCGCTGCCTGCCCGCGAATTCATGCAGATGGCTGGCCGCGCCGGCCGCCGCGGCATGGACGTGTCGGGCCTCGTGGTGTCCCGCTGCGACATCGAAGCCTGGCCCACCATCGAGCCCCGGATCAAGGACTACATCGGCGGCAAGACCGAGCCCGTGCAGAGCAAGTTCGGCCTCAGCTTCAACAGCGTGGTCAACCTGCTCGCCCGCCAAGATCAAGAGCAGATCCGCACCTTGGTGGAGCGCAGCTTCTTGGCCTGGCACCGCAGCGCCCGCGCCCGCGAGGACGCCCGAAAGGCCGACCAGATCTTCAAGAAGCTCACCGACGCCGGCTGGGTGCTCGGCCAGAAGCCCCCCTCGGGCATGAAGGCGGTGTTCAAAGATTGGAAGCTCGTGCGCGGCCGCGCCGACACGGGCCCCGCGCAGACCTGGGCCGAGTTCCAAGCCCGGGTCAGCTTCCTCAAGGACTGGGGCTACCTCGCCCAAGACGGCAGCTTCAACGCCGGGGCCAAGGCGGTCGGTCAGCTCCAGATCAGCGAGATCTTCGTGGCTGAGTGCTTCTTGGCCGGCATCCTCGACGAGGTCGATGAAGACACGCTGTTCGGCATCGCGGCCGGCATGTGCGCCGAGTTCCCCCGCGGGGCGAACCCCAAGCCCAGCCGAAACGACCGCGGCGTCGCCAAGAAGATCGACCAGATCCGCGAGTCTGATATCGTGCGCCAGGCCGAGGAGATGACCGGCGTCAAGGTGAGCTGGGACCCGCAGATGATCCCCTTCGGCCGCGCCTGGGCCGAGGGCAAGTCCCTCTCAGACCTGCTGCTGCGCGTCGAGTGCCCCACGGACGTGAGCGGCGATCTGATCGGCGCCTTCCGTCGGGCCCGCGACGTGGTCGGTCAGGTGGCGGCGCTGTTCGACCACGACCTCGACAAGCGCAAGGCGCTCGAGGAGGTCTGCCGGAAGGTGCGCCGCGATGAGGTCGAAGTGGTCGACTGAGCCGGGCTCAGCTCAGGCCGCGCAAGGGGGCCCCAAAGCCCTCTTGCCCGCCGAGGTTGGCCTCGCCATCGTCATTTTGATCAAAGCCCTCCGCCCCCTCGAAGTCATCGGCGCCGTAGTACCAGCGGTCGTGGTCGGGGTCCCAGGGCTCCCAGCTCGGGATGGAGGACAGGGCGCCCTGCAGGGCCGGCGGCACGATGCCCGGCACCAAAAAGGCCTTCTGGCGGTGCAAGCGGTAGGGGTTGCGGAGCTCCACGCCGAGCACGCCGAGGATGCCGCGGGCCACGTACCAGGTGGCTTGGGGGTTCCAGCCGTGGGCCACCTTGATGACCACGCCGAGCCCGTTGGGGTAGTCGGGGTGGTCGATGGCGAGGCCGAGCAGCCCGTCCGCGCCCTCCTTCGCGATGACGCGCCCGCCGGCGCTTTTGAGCACCGTCGTATCCAAGCGGTTGAAGCCGCCCACGAGGTCGGGCTCCCGCACCATCGCCTCCCAGATCCAGTCCTTGTCGCGGTCGCGGGCCAGAGCGGCGTAGCAGCGGGCCAGCTCGTTCACTGTCATCGAGACGGTGGGCATGCCGTCGCCGTCCCGGGCCACCCGCAGCGGCGACCAGTCCTCGCCCAAAATACCGCGCAGCACGCCCATGTAGCCCTGGAAGATCGGGTGCGTCGGCAGCGTATAGCCGGCCCGGCCCCAGCCCTTGAGGCGGCAGCCGAGCAGCAGCGCGGCGTGCTGGCCGGAGCTGTTGTTGAACCAGCGCCGCGGGCGACGCACCTGCCGCCCGAACTGCACCAGCGGCACGTCGAGGGGCGTCTGCATCAAGCCCCACTCCCCCTCGGGCAAGATCGAGGTCGCAGCGGCCACATGGGCCGCGGTGCCGTTGTGGGAGGCGACCGCGATGGCCTTCTGCTTCCAGTCGAGCACCGGATCCAAGACATCGGTGAACACGCGCATATACAGCAGCTTCATCATCGAGCGGCCGTAGCACAGCACGTTGCCGCCGAAGGCGTGGATCAGCTCGGAGCCGTGGCACCACGAGACGGCCCCGTGGATGGTGGTCTCGCTGACGCCATTTCGGCGGTAGTCCACCAGGGGCTCCCACTCGACGTCGCGCCCCGTGGGGATGCGTTGGTCGGCGCCGGCCCCCGTGTCGCCAAAAGTGCTGCTGGGGTACAGGGCGTGGGCCCCGGGCGTGAACGGCGGTCGAGGGTCAGACAAGGCGGCCTCCGGGCGCAGCCTATCACCGGGCCCCGGCTGCAGGGTCGGTGGGCGTGGCCGCCGCGCCCAGGCCCCCCTCCGTCACCGCCACCCAGCGGGGCTTGGTGCCGAAATTGATCGCCACGCCGCCGAGGCCGACGAGCAGCCCGCCGAGGGTGGAGCCTCGGCCAGCGCTCTCCAGGCCCGGGGCGCCCTCGCCGCTGGAGCTGATCAGGGCCGCGGTGCCCCAGATGCTGCCGCCGACGATGGCGGTGGTGAAGCCCAGGGCGCTCATCGTGGCGGCGGTCCGCGACACCGCTTTGCTGCGGGTCTGGACGTCGTACACGCGGCGCTCGCCGGGCCGGAGCTCGACCTTTTGGCGGACGGGGTCTACGCCATCGCCATAGGCGATCAAGGTGTAGACGCCAGCCTTGAGCGGCTTCTCGCAGGGGGCGATGCAGAGGTCATCCACGGAGCCGGCGTAGATGGCGACCGGGCCTTGGGGGCCGGCCATCGCGCCGTTGATGTCGCGGGCGAGGCCGATGGTGACGTCGGGGTGCTTGGCGGAGACGACCAGGGTGGCCGGGCCGGTGCCCCGAACGCCCGCGCCGGGGCCGAACACGCCGCCGACCACGCCGCCGATGAGCACATCGCTCAGCGCGAAGCTGTCGAGCGCCACGTCGATGGGCACGGCGAAAGCGACCCCCTCAACGGCGTCTCCGACGATCTTCCAGCTCACGATGCCGAGCAGCTCGCCGCCCTCCGACAGCACCGGACCGCCGCTGTTGCCGGGGTTGATGCTCGCGTCGGTCTGGAGGAAGGTGCCCTTCTCCAAGGTGGGGTACCCGCTGATCACGCCCTTGCTGACGCTAAAGGCGAGGTTCTCGCCCAGGGGTGAGCCCACGGCGAAGACGCCCGCGCCGCTGGCGCCGCGCGCCTTGGCCGCCGGCAGGCAGGGGTAGCCGTTGCCGGTGATGTCGAGCACCGCGAGATCGCGCTCCACATCGACCTGCTGAACCCGCGCGTCGAGCATGAAGCCGGCCGCCACCCGCACCGACACGGTCTTGTGCGCGCCGACCACGTGGGCGGCGGTGAGCGCGGTGCCGTCGGCGTTCACGATGACCGCCGAGCCCGTGCCATCGGGTGTGACCACCGTGACGATGGCCTTTTTCGCCTCGTCCATGCCGGCGGGCAGCGGCTTGGCCTCGGCCTTGCAGGCCGCGAGCTCCACCGGCACCCGCAGCTCCCCCAGCACGGCGGCGTCGGCAGCGGCGGCGGGGCGCGCCGAGAGCAGGGTGAAGGCGAGGATTGACGAGATCATGGTGCTCTCCAACGGGGGCCGACGTCCGGCCGCGGCCCAGGCGGTGGGCTATCCGGTGGGCCCGGGATCGGCCCCCCTCGCATCGGAATTGCCCGACCATGCGCCTGCCTTCACCTCCATCGCCGCGCCCGCCGACCTGGGCAGAGCCGGGCGCCCCGCCCCTCGGCCACCTCTGGGCCGAGCCGCCGCTCCAGAGCACCCTCGGGCACGCTCTCCCCGTCAGCTCGCTGGTGGGCGCTGGGTCGGCGCTGCGCTTGAGGCGCCTGCTGAGCCCGCCGCAGCCCCGCGCCGCAGCGGCCGACGAGGCGCAGCGCCTCGCGCGACCCGGCGCCTTCGATGGCCCCGTGGTGGGGCTGCGCGATGCGACGCTTCACAATGGCACGCTGCACGGCACTTTAGGCGTCGGGCGCTGGTCCACGGCCCGGGCGCTGGAGGGCGGACCGCGCCTCAGCCCCAGCGGGAGGCTCCCGCCCCTGCGCCACAGCCACCGGCTCAACGACATCGGGATCATCGTGCTGGTCGTTGATCCCGATGACCGGGTGTGGGTCGCGCGCCGGGCCCGGGGCATGGGCTTGCGCGGCGGGCGGTGGTCCGCCACGGCCTCGGGCGGCCTCGAGCCGAGCGACGGGCCCGCGGTCGGCAGCTGGACCGAGACACACCTCGGAAACGCCGCGCTGCGCGAACTTCAGGAGGAGACAGGACTGGGGACATCCGCGGTCGGGCCCCCGGCCCTGCTCGGCCTCGTGCGGGAGTGGCGGCGCGGCGGGAAGCCCGAGGCGACCTTCCTCGTCCGGGCGCGCCGACCCCTACCCGCCGCCCGACTGCGGCCGAGCGCTGAGATCAGCCTGCTGCGGGCCATTCCGATCCACCAGCTGCAGGCCGACCACCGGCTCTGGGCCGAGGCCGATCTGACGCTGCGGCTGTCGCTCTCGCTGCTGCTCGACGCCCGGGCTTAGGGCACCAAGGTGGCGGTGCCGATGAGGCCCACCGCCGCAGCGCCCTGGTGGGTGGAGCCGTCCACCGGGTTGACCGCCTCCGTCATCGACCACCGGTAGACCCAGATCGCCGCGAGATCATAGGCAAAGTAGGGCGAGAACGCGCTGCTCGGCACCACGAAGCTGCCGGAGTCGGCCGCCGCGCACAAGATCTCGCCGCGGTAAGCCCCCGATGTTCCATCGTAGACTTGGATGTTGATCATCATCGCGTCCGAGACGCCCACCGGCGCCCAATCGAAGCGCGCGTAGCCCGCCGAGAGGTCGGCGAACGCGTAGGCGCCGTCGCTGAGCATGTCGAGGGGCTCGAAGGCGTCGAAGGCGTCCCGCACCGTCCGCGCCGCGCCGGTGACCGTGAAGGTGGGAGAGGCCGAGGGGGCCGTCAGGTCAAAGCTGGTGTTGTAGGGGAGGTCTGCCGTCCCGAGCCCCGACGCGAGGTAGTAGGTCAGCCCGCCGTCGCTCACCCGGTTGAGCGCGAGGCCGCCCGCGCCGCCCTGCAGGTAGACCGAGCTGCCCACGCTGAGGCCGGTGCTGCTGAGCATGCTGCGCCGCGGGTCGTTCACGCAGGTGCCGGAGCGCGGCAGCCAGCTCATCCAGGCGCCCCCCATGGGCTCGTGGAGCACGGTGTAGGCCTCGCCCACCACCGCGCCCGTGAAGCCGAGGCAGCTCGGGCAGCCGACGACATAGAGCCCCAGCTCGGTGTAGCCGCTGACCAAGCCCGAGGCGTCGCCGTCGGAGCCGCTGCCGCCGCCCGAACCGCCGCCGCCGTCGGCCCCATCCCCGCCGCCCGTATCGACCGCCGGGGGGCTGTCGGAGAACAAAAAGGCGTCCTCCAGCTCCAGCTCGCCGAGGGCCGTCTGGATCTTCACCTTGACCGTGCCCTCGGCCCGCACCGAGGGCGTCACGACGCGGATGCGGTTGTCATTGACGTGCTGCACGTCCACTTCGGAGTTCCCAAACCAAAAGCGCACCGGCTCAACGAAGCCCCGCCCGCTCACCAGCACCTCGGTCTCGGTGAGCAGCGGCGACCAGCTGGGCTCGAAGTTGGTGATCGCGAGCGGCGCGGCCTCCTCCTCCTCCAGGCCCTCGGTGTCCGTCGTCGCCCCGGTGTCGGCGGCCTTTTGGGCGAGGCCATGCACACCGCAGCCGAGGGGCCCGAGCGCACAGAGCAGCCCGACGAGGCCGCGGGGGGTCAGGGCGCGCGGGAGCAGGGCGGTGAACAGGCGCACGGGCACTCCAAGGAAGGGCGGGGCAGCGAGGCCGGCCGCCCCCGGGGGAGCGTAGCCCCAGCCCGCCGGTCTGTGACAAGAATTGCGGCCGCTCAGCGCCCCGCGGCGAGATCCCGAGCCACATCCACCGCGAAGTAGCTGAGCACCGCCTGCGCGCCGGCCCGCTTGAAGGCGAGCAGCGACTCGTCGCGCACCCGGCGGAGGTCGAGCCAGCCCTGCTGGGCGGCCGCGTGCATCATGCTGTACTCACCGGAGACTTGATAGGCGAAGGTGGGGGCGCCCAGGCCCGAGACGGCCCGCACCACGTCGAGGTAGGGCATGCCGGGCTTGACCATCACCATGTCCGCGCCCTCGTCGAGGTCGAGCTGAACCTCGCGAAGGGCCTCCTGCACGTTGCCCGGGTCCATTTGGTAGGTGCGCTTGTCGGCGGCGCCCAGCGCGGCCTTGGAGCCCACGGCGTCCCGGAAGGGCCCGTAAAAAGCGCTCGCGTACTTGGCGGCGTAGCTCAGGATCTGGGTGTTTTGGAGGTTGGCCGCGTCGAGGGCCGCCCGCACCGCGCCGATCCGTCCGTCCATCATGTCGGAGGGCGCGACCACATCGCAGCCCGCCGCCGCCTGACAGACCGCTTGTAAGCGAAGGGCCGTCAGCGTCTCATCGTTGAGGATCACGCCGTCACGCACGATCCCGTCTTGCCCGTGGGAGGTGAACGGATCGAGGGCCACGTCGCAGATCACCCCGACCTGCGGGGAGCTGGCCTTGATGGCCCGGACCGCGCGGCAGACCAGGTTGTCCGGGTCCCACGCGCGCTCACCGCCCTCGGTCTTGAGCGCGGGGTCGAGCACCGGGAACACCGCCACAGCGGGGATCCCCAGCGACGCCGCCTCCGCGACGCGCTCCACAGCGACGTCGATGCTGAGCCGCGCCACGCCGGGCATGGAGGGCACGGCCTCGACCACGCCCTGACCTTCCACAACAAAAATCGGCCAGATGAGATCATCAACGCTGAGGCTGTTCTCGCGGACGAGCCGGCGGCTCCAGTCGGTCTGGCGGTTGCGGCGCATGCGGGTGGCGGGGAACGCGGGCATCAGCGGCTCCTGGGGCTCTGTCAGGGGATTGCGCGGCGGCACGGCCGGGGCGCGGCTATCCCGGCCAGGGGGACCGCGGCTGGCCTCGGACAGCGTGCGCAGATTTGGCGCGCCAAAGGTGAACAGATATACAGGTCGGCCCCACCTGAGACCCCTCCCCGAAGGCCGCCCGCCGCGAGACCCCCTGTGCATCGCCTCGACGCCCTCCACCAGATCGACCGCCGCCGGCGCGCCTTGGAGCTCAGCCTCGCGCTCGGCTGCGCGCTGCTCGTGGCCCTCGGCGGGCTCCGTGCCTGGGGCATGGGGTATGAGATCAGCGGTCCAGCGCTGATCGTCGCCGGGCTCGGCCTCGCGATCGCCGCCGTCCGCCAGCGCCTCCGCTCCCGCCTCGGGCCAGGCGTGGTGGCCGCCCGGATCGATCGGAGCGGGGAGTCGGGCGAGCAGGTTGGTCTGATTCTGACTGCCCACGAGGCCGCCACCGGCCGGGCCCAGGGCAGCGCCGAGCTGCTGGCCCACACCATCGCGCTGGCCACCGAGGCCCTCGCCGCGGTGGACGAGCGGCGCGCGGTCCCGGCGCTGCGCTGGCCGTGGCCGGCCGCGCTGCTGGTGGGCGTCGCTGCGCTGCTTCAGCCCCTCTCGACGCTGGGGCCCGCTGCGTCCGCCCAGCCCGCGGCGCGCGCTGGGGTCCAGGCCCGGCCCGAACAAACCACGGGTGGACCGCTCGAAGGCACCGTCCTCGGCGCCCTCGTCGAGGCGGCCCGCCCCGTCGTCGATCCCGCAGCCCC
>CANHON010000086.1 GCA_947462115.1 Deltaproteobacteria bacterium
AGCACCGCCCCGGGCTGCTCCCCCGGGTGATCTACATGTACGGCGGCGTCTTCTCCGATGAGGACGAGCGCTTCGTGGAGGAGATCACCGGCAAGCAGGCCACCTTGCTCAAGCCGGTGCTGCCCTCCGAGCTGCGCGCCGCCGTCGAGCGCTGCCTGTTGGCCGCCCAAAGCTGAGGGTGTAGGCGCCCCCCGGCCGCGGGGCGTGTCCGGCGCCCCCGACCCCAAAAAAACGAAGGCCCCTGGCAGACGCCAAGGGCCCCGGGCGGCGCCGCCGGGCGGCTCAGATGTGGTCGGCCTTGCGGCGGAGGGCCTTGCGGTCCTCCTTGAGGCCGCCCGCGTCCGCGGCCTTGATGGCCGCCTCGTACAGGGCGCGGGCGCCGGTCTTGTCGCCGCGCTCCAGGGAGAGGTCGCCCAGGCGCTGGTTCGCGACCATCACCTTGCGCCAGTCGCGGGTCTCGCTGGCCGGGCCGATGCTCGCGCGCAGGGCCTCAGCGCCCTCGGTGCGCTCGCCGATCTCGATGAGCGCCTGGCCCATGTTGAACAGCAGCTCCTTGAGGAAGGGGCGGTCCTGCGGGCTGGCCTTCTGGCGGCTCTGCCGGAACAGGCTCACGGCCTCGGTGGGGCGCTTGAGCATCAGCTGGAAGAAGCCGACGTTGTAGAGGTCCACCGGCTCAAAGCGCTCGAACTTGAGGGTGCGGGTCAGCTCCAGCGTGCGGTTGCCGGCGTTGAGCGCGGCCTCCCAGTTGCTGAGGCTGGCCTGCGACTGGGCGAGCAGCGCGGTGGCGGCCCGCTCCTGCACGCCCGCCTGGAGCTGCTGGGCGATGCGCACGACCTGGTTGAGCACGTCGGCGGCCTTGCTGCCCTGGCCGGCCATCAGGAGGGTCTCGCCCAGCGCGAGGCCGGAGTTGAGCGCCAGCGGCCCGATGCCCGCCTTGCCGGCGATCTCGTTGGCCTTGCTGAAGTGGGTGATGGCCTCGTCGTTCTTGCGGGCGCGGCGCGCGACGTGGCCGCGGACGAACTCGCCCTGGGCCTGGATCGGCGGCACGTTGGCGGCGAGCTCGGCGAGGTTGACGTGGTCGAGGGCGGCGTTGGTGTTGCCGTCGTTGAGCTCGATCATCGCGAGGTGGCCCTGGATCTCCGCGGCCTTGAAGCCGTCGCCGGCGGCCTTGTAGAGCTTGAGCGCGTCGTTGGCGCGGTCGCGGGCCCGGTACAGGTCCTGGCGGCGCAGGTCGAGCTGGCTGCCCTCAAAGAGCAGCCAGGCCTGGAGGTTGCGGTCCGACTTGTCGGTCGCCCACTTCATGGCCTCGTTGTAGAGGCTGTCGGCCTGGTTGACGTCGCCGCCGCCCTTGATGAGGCGGTCGAGCAGGTGCATGAACACGGTGCGGCGGAGCGCATCGGGCCAAGCGACCTCGTCGAAGTAGCGGATGAGGTCGTGGGTCATGGCCCACATCTGGGGCTGGTCGGCGCCGAGCGCCATGCTGCGGAGCACGCCGGCGCGGTTGTTCTCGCCAAACTCCGCGTACATGCGCAGGGTCTTGGTGAGGTAGCCGTAGCCGCGGGGCACCAGCACCCGCTCCAGCACCGAGGCGACCCGGGCGCCGATGGCCTTGTCGTCGGCGGAGGTGTGGCGGGCGAGGACGCTCTCGCGCAGCAGGGCCTTGTGGAACTGGTAGATCCAGGTGCCGAGCGGCTGGCTGTACTGCACCTCGGCGTAGATGCCCTCGGTGGCGTCCAGCAGGTCGTCCACGCTGTCGCGGTCGAGGCCGGCCATGTCGGCGAGCATGCCCGAGGGGAAGCTCAGGCCGAGCAGGGCGGCGATGTGGGCGCACTTCTCGGCGTCGGCGGCGGTGGCCTTGGGGCGGGCGCCCTCGGCGGCGGGCTCGGCGTCGAGCTCGTCGGCGTCGGGGCCGACCTCGGCGAGATCGCCCATCTGCACGCCGCTGAGATCATCGCCCAGCCGGCCCTTGTCGTTGAGGAAGTCGATGAGCTCGGCGATAAAGCCGGGCCGACCGCCGGCGATGCGGGCCAGCTCCGCGGCGTTGGCGCCGATATCGACGCCCTTGCTGGCGGCGTAGAGGCTGACCTCCTCGCCCGACCAGCCGCCGAGCTCGACGGTGTCGATGTCGTCCTTGCGGCGCTCGAGCATGTCGAGCAGGGGCAGGGCGAGGCCGGCGCGGCTCTGGTCGGTGACGCTGTCGAGGGAGAGGATGGTGAGGAGGTGCAGCCCGCCGTCGTCTTCGGCGAGGGACTCCTCGAGCAGGCCCTCAAAGAGGCCAAAGATGCCCGCGGAGTGGCAGTTGCTGAGGCCCTGGACCTCCAGCAGCACCTTGTGCTTGCGGGCGATGCCGAGCGCGATCTCGGCGAGGCCGATCAACGGGTTGTCCCGCGGCATGATGACCTGGAATTCGGTCTCATTGGGCTTGGGCGCGCCGTTCTTGAGGCCCTCAATGAAGGCCTGGTACCAGCGCTGCACCCGCTGGGGCTGGGTGGGCAGGGCGGCGTTGAGGGTCATCTCGACCTGGCCGCGCAGGGCCGGCTGCCGGTGCAGGGCCTGGAGCAGCCCCGCGTAGAGGCGCACCAAGGTGTTGACGCCGTCCTGCTCGTCGCTCAGCGCCACGCGCCACAGGATCGCTTGATCGTCCTCGGCGGAGGCCCGCCGGCAGAGCTCGCCGACCATGGCGCGCTTGCCGCCGCCCAGGGGCGCGGTGAGGAGAACAAAGCGGGGCTCGCCCTTGCGTGCGGCCGACCAGTGCTCTTGGAGGACGGCGAGGTCAGCGTCGCGGGCGACGTAGAGGTTCTGGGAGGTCGCTTCGGCCACGGGATCAGCTCCGGCTGTGGGTCAAGGGCGGGCGGCGCGCGTCGGCGCTGGGGCGGTTCGGCCTGCTGTGGGGCGGAGGGCGGCCGCGGGGGGGCGCCTTCACACCGCATCCGGCGGGTCAAGCGGTCAACCGCGCGGCGCCGCTGTGGAGCCCCGGGCCGAACGGCTGGCTGTGCCTGCCCCCGCTTGCCTGACAAGGCGCGCTTATATGGAGCGCCGCGCCCCGCGTCCACCGGAGGGGCGGCTTCGCCCCCAGCGGCCGCGGCCGTCCGCGCCAGCTATACTCGGCCCGTCCCGCCCCCCATCGGCCCGTCGCGTGCCCGCCTAAAGCGCCCCTGCGCTGCGGCCGCCGGAGCTCTCGGAGTCTGCTCGATGTGCTCGAACGCCCGCCACCCGCTGGTCGCCCTGGCCCTCGTCGTCTTGGTCGGCTGCGCCGCTGATCCCGCGGTGCCGGATCTCATCTACGAGGTCACCGTCGAGAGCACGGTGGACGATGGCGCGCTCGCCACCGACTGCGTGACCGAGGGCGCGGTGTACAGCGGCACCTTCTCTTACGGGGTGTTCACCGACGCCGAGCGCATCGAGCTCACCGTGGACGACGAGGTCTTCGCCTTGGGCAGCCGGTCGGGCTGCTCGCTGAGCTACACCAGCGCCATCTGGCTCGACGAGCGCCCGGGCGGCGAGGTGCGCTGGCTGCTTCGCGGCGAGGCCGACTACGAGGGCACCGCCGGCGGCTGCAGCCTGCCGGACGGCGTGGACTGGCAGGGCACCGAGACCATCGAGGTGGTGGACAGCGAGGACGAGTCCATCGCCATCGGCTGCACCTACCAGCTCACCACCTCGGGCAGCCTCGTCTCCGGCTGAGCTCCCCCCGCTTCGAGGCACCCCATGAGCCCACCGGCGGACGGCGCCCCTTCGGCGGCGATGCGCGAGACCCCCACGGCCGAGGACAGCGCCCGGATCGCGCGCGCCGCCCAGCTCTATCGGCGCGCCGCCGTGGCCATCGGCCAGACCGTGCGGGGCAAAGCCGAGGTGGTGGAGCTCGCGCTCATCGCCGTGGTGGCCGGCGGTCATGTGCTGCTGGAGGACGTGCCAGGCGTCGGCAAGACCACCTTGGCCAGCGCCTTGGCCGCGGCCTTGGGCGGCGAGCTGCGCCGCGTGCAGTTCACCAGCGACCTGCTGCCCGGCGACATCACCGGGGTCTCGGTGCTCGACGGCGCGGGCGGCTTTCGGTTTCGGCCAGGGCCGCTGTTCGCGAACATCGTGCTGGCCGATGAGATCAACCGGGCCACCCCCAAGACCCAGTCGGCCCTGCTCGAGGCCATGACCGAGCGCCTCGTGACGGTGGACGGCCAGCGCCACCCCTTGCCGCGCCCCTTCGCGGTGCTCGCCACCCAGAACCCCACCGACCACCACAGCACCTTCGCCTTGCCGGACTCGCAGCTCGACCGCTTTTTCGTGCGGCTGAGCATGGGCTACCCCGCGCGGGAGCACGAGCGGCACATCCTGCGCGCCGGCGGCCTGCGGTCGGCCCAGTTTGAGCCGGCGCTCTCCTTGGACGAGACCATCGAGCTCTGCGCCGCGGTGGACGCGGTGGCGGTGCACCCCGACGTCGAAGATCTGCTGCTGGAGCTTGTTGTGCGCACCCGCACCGACGCCCGGCTGCTGCGGGGCGTCTCCACCCGCGGCGCCGAGGCCCTGCTGCGGGCCGCCCGGGCGCGGGCCTTGGGCGCGGGGCGGGCCTTCGTCATCCCGGAAGATCTGCTGGCCTTGGCCGAGCCGGTGCTCGCCCACCGGGTGCTGCCGCGGGCCGAAGGGGAGCCCGGGGCGGCAGAGCGCGCCGTTCGGGAGCTGCTCGCCGAGGTCTTTGCCGGGTGAGGGCCGGCTCGGCTTGGGCCGCGCTCCGCGCCCGCTGGGCCGCCCAGAACGCCCTGTGGGAGCGGGAGCGCGGGCTCGTGCGGCCGACGCGGGAGGGCGGCTGGTACCTCGCGGTGCTCGCGGGCGTGCTCGTCGCGGCGGTCAACACCGGGAACAACCTGCTCTACGTCGTCCTCGCGATGCTGATGGCGATCATGATCGTGAGCAACCTGCTCGCGGAGTGGAACCTTCGCAGCCTGCGCCTGCGCCGCCGCCTCCCGCCCGAGCTGTTCGCCGGCGCCGCGGCCTCGGGCGCGCTGTGCGTGGAGAACCACCGGCGGTGGGGGCGCAGCTTTGCCCTGCAGATCATCGATCTCGACGGGGGCAGCGGCGAGCTGGCGCGGGCGGTGGTGCCCTCCGTCGAGCCGGGCGGCGAGGCCGAGGCCCCGGCCACCTGGCGCTTCCCGCAGCGCGGTCCGGCGGGCCTGCGGCGCCTGCGGGTGGAGAGCCGCTTCCCCTTCGGGCTCCTGCGTCGCTGGCGCACCTTTGACGTGCACGAGGAGGTTTTGGTCTACCCCACCCTCCGGCGCGGGCTCAGCCCGGAGCGCGGGGGCGCCCCTTTCGGCGCCCGGCCCGACCCCCAGGGCCGCGGCGGGGACGGCGATCTGGTGGGGCTGCGCGAGTACAGCCCCGGCGACCCGCTCCGCGACCTCCACTGGCTGACCAGCGCGCGGGTGGGGCGGCCGGTGGTGGTGATCCGGGAGGCCTTGCGGCGGGTGGAGGTGATCGTGCGGGTCCCTCCGGTCGAGGGCGAGGCCCTGGAGCGGGCGCTGAGCGAGGCGGCGATGGAGATCGTGCGCCACACCGCCGAGGGGCACGCGGTGGGGCTGGAGCTCGGGGCCGAGCGCCGGCCGGCGCGGGTGGGCGAGCGCTGGCGCCGGGCCCTGCTGGACGCCCTGGCGCGGTTTCCGGGCGGTGCGCGGTGATGCAGCGGCGATCGATCGCGAGCACGGCGGTGGCCGCCCTCGGCCTCGCGGCGGTGGGCGTGGCGAGCGGGCCCGGCCTCGTGGTCGGCGGCGCCGCGCTGCTCGGCCTGCTCTCCGGTCGGCTGTGGGGGGGCGCGCCCAGCCCCGCGGCCCTGCGCACCTGGCGGCTCGCCAACGCCGCGGCCCTGGTGATGGCCCTGCTGCTTGTCTTTTTGGTGAGCGATCGCCTGATGGTCGGGGCCGGCCTCGTGGGCTGGCTGCTGGTGCACCGGGCCTGGACCGGGCGCACGCCGAGCGACGACCGCATCACCCTGCTGCTGTCGACCCTCGGCCTGCTGCTGGCGTGCATCCTCAGCTTGGATCCGCTGCTGCTCGGTATTTTCTTCGGCTTCGCTCTGCTCGCGCCGCTGGCGCTGGTGCAGTGTCTGCTCGACGAGGCCGCGCCGCCGGGCGCGCCGCCCCCGCGGGTGGGGGCGCTGTGGGCGGTGGGCCCCGCGGTGATCGTCATCGCTGCGGGTCTTTTCGTCGTGCTGCCCCGCGTGCAAGGCGGCATCGGCGCCGGCCTCGGCCCGGCGGCCCTGCCGGGTTTTCAGCCCCAAGTCGCGCTGGGCGACCACGCCATGAGCCGGTTCAACCCCGATGAGGTGCTGCGCGTCGTCTTGACCGACCAGGACGGCGCTCAGGTCGAGCCCCCGGTCTATATGCGCGGGGTGGCCCTGGACGTCTTCGACGGCGATGGCTGGCGGCGCGAGCCCCAGAACCCGGTGAAGGTGGCCGCTTGGCCGGAGCTGCCGGGCACCGAGCGCTGGTGGGTGGGCGAGGTGACCCAGGTGAACACCGCCGGCGGCGCCCTGTTCACCCCGCCGGAGATGCACGCGCTGGTGCCCCAAGAGGGCGCCTTCCACCTGCGGATGGACATGTCGCGCAACGCCCGCGGCCCCACCAGCCTCGCGGTGCTCCGCTACACGACCTACTCGGTGCCCTACGCGCCGGGCGCGCTGCCCGCCGAGAGCGCCGCCATCGAGGCGCGGGAGGCTGGCCTCGGGCGCTTGGAGAAGGCGGGCCTCCGCAGCGGTCTCTGGACGGAGCTCCCCGTTGGGCTGGACCCGCGGGTGGTCGAGCTCGCGGAGCGCCTGCGGATCGCCGCCGGGCCCGAGGCCAGCGAGCGGGCGCGGGTGGAGGCCGTGCTCGCGCACTTCGCGGACTTCCAGTACACCCTGGATCCCCAGCCCGAGCACGCCGGCCAGCCCCTCTCCACCTTCTTGTTCGACGCGAAGGCCGGCCACTGCGAGTACTTCGCCACGGGCCTCGCGGTGCTGCTGCGCGCCCAGGGCGTGCCGGCGCGGGTGGTCAACGGGCTCTACGGCGGCGAGCTCAACCCCTACGGCGGCTTTTTGGTGTTCCGGCAGCAGGACGCCCACTCCTGGGTGGAGGCCTGGGTGGGCGGCCGGTGGGTGCTGCTCGACGCCACCCCCGAGGGCGGCCGGAGCCAGGAGCCCGACGCCCTCCGCCAGATCGGCGAGCTGCTCCTCGGCTCCTACCGGAGCATCATGCTGGACTACGATCTCGCGGCCCAGCTCGACGGGCTCGGCGCCCTGCGCGACCGGCTCGGGGATCGCCGCGGGCTCGGGGCGGTGGCGCTTGGGGGCGCGTTCGTCTTCGGGCTCGGCTGGCTCGGTCGGGTGGGCCTGCGGCGGCTGGCGGGCGCGGCGCCGCGGCGGCCGACGGACGAGCTCGGGCGCCTGCACGCGCAAGCGGAGTCGTTGGTGCGGTCCCGCGGCTGGCCCCTCGCCGCCGAGCTGCCGGCGGTGGCCGCGGCGGAGCGCCTCGTGGCGGAGGCCGGACCCCTGGCCGAGCCCCTGCTGGCCCTCGCTTGGCTGCGCTACCGCGCCCGCTTGGGCGGGGAGCCGGCCGCCGCGCTGCGGGCCGAGGCCCAGGACGCGCTCCGGGCCCTCCGGCAGCTGCCCCGCCGGGGCGCCCCCCGCTGAGCGCCGCTCATCCCCGCGCCGCTCATCCCCCCGGTGGGTTGATCCGTCTCCAGTGGAGGTAAGGCGGGCGACGGGGCCCGGCCTCGGGAGGCAAAATGACGTCTGTAAGCGTATCGACGAAGGCCCAACGCTCGATGGCCGCCATCGACTCTCTGCTGCGCGGCCTGACGGTGGCGGGCTTCGCCGGCCTGCTCGGCGCCGAGCTGGTGGCCGCCCCCTCCGGCGCGGTGGGCCTGATGCGGGTGGCGGTGCTCGGCCTCGGCACCGTGCTCACCGTGCTCATGGCGGCTTTGGCGCCGGATCCGGTGGCCTTGCTGCGCGGGGTGGCCCGCCGCCCCGCCGCGGCCTGAAGCGGGCGCGCGGGGGAACGGGCCGGCTGGGCCCGCTGTCTGGCCGGGCCCGCTGGGATAGGCGGGCGGGCCTGCGGAGCCCCGCGGGTGGAGCGGGCGCGCGGAGGTGAGGGTGGTCGAGTGGAGCCCGGCGCGGCGCGCCTTGCCCTTGGGGGCCGCCCTCGGCGCCATCGCCGGCGGGATGGAGATGGTCAAGATCGGCAGCAGCGCGCTGTTGTCGGTGAGCTGGCCCGCTGCGTTCTTGCTCGGGCTGCTCGCGGTGCTGGCCGGCGCGGTGGCGGGCCTCGCCTTTGGCGGGGCGATGGGCTTGGTCAGCGCGCTCACCGGCGGCGAGCCGAGCCGGCGCATCGCGCTCGGGATGGGGCTGACCGGCGTCTCTTTGGGCTTCTTCTACACGGCGCCGGCCATCGCCGAGAAGCTGGAGCAGGGCCTGCCGATGGCGGCCTTGTCTCTGTCCTGCGCTCAGGTCGGCGTCTTTGGGATCCTTTACTTCAACGCCGGCTACTGGCTGCGGCGGGAGGCCATCGGCGAGCGGCGGCGCTGGGGCTTCACCAAGCTCGCCCCGCTGCTGGGCCTCGGCTTGGGCCTCGTCGGCGCGCTCCGCCTCGGCGCGCGGGAGTTCGGCAGCGCTTCGGCCCTCGAGAGCGACCCGAGCGTGATCATCGTCACCATCGACGGGATGGGGGCCGCAGACCTCGGCGCGCAGGCCCTCGCCCGTCCGCTGGGCGCGCCGCCGCCGGCGGCCCTCGACGGGGTGCCAGCGGGCTCGCGCAGCCCAAACATCGACGCGATGGCAGTCCAGGGCGTTATTTTCACCGAGGCCATCAGCCCCGCGCCCCAGCCGGCCCTCGCGGCGGCGGCGGTGCTCACCGGCCTGCACCCGCTCCGCTTGGGCTTCGCCAGCGAGGGGCACCGCCTCGGCCTCAGCGCGCCCACCCTCGCCGAGCGCCTCGGCCGCGAGGGCTATGCCGCTGGGGCCGCGGTGAGCTGGCTCAGCCTCCAAGCAGACAGCGGGCTGGATCGCGGCTTTGAAGCCTACGATGACCAGCTCTGGACCGAGGAGGGCGCGCCGGCGGGCCTGGAGGCGCTGCGCCTCGCGCAGGTGCTCGGCGCGGCGCTGGCGGGGGTGGTGGAGCCCGAGAGCGGCCTGCTGCGGCGCGGAGACGCCGAGACCGTGGCCGCGGGCCTCGCGTGGCTGGATCGGGTGGGGCCGCGGCCGGCGCTGCTGTGGGTGCACCTCAGCGGGCCGACCGCCGGCAGCGCGCTGTCCCACCCCGAGGCGCTGAGCGCCGCCGACGCCGCGGTGGGCGCGCTGCGGGCCGGGGTGGACGCTTGGCGGGGCGAGCGCCCGGTCTTTTGGATCCTCGCCGGCACGGCCGGTCGGGTGCCGCCGAGCGACCCGCTGGGCGGGCTGTCGGAGGGCGCGGTGCGGGTGCCCTTGATCATCGTGCCGAGCCAGCTCCGCGCCGCCCGCCGGGTGGTGCCTGAGGCGGTCCGCCTCACCGATCTCAGCCCCACGGTGCTCGACCAGCTCACCCTCCAGTCCGACGAGCGCCTCGAGGGCGCCGACCTGCTGGGCTTCGCCGAGGGGGTCAAGGACCGGGGCTACGCCACCCTGCTCTACCGGCGGCCCGCCGCGGGGCCCGCGGTCTGGGGCTACCGAGCGCCGACCGCCGACGGCAAGAACACCCTCAAGCTCGTTATTCTCCCCGAGGGTGACCGCATGTTCGACCTCGTCGCTGACCCCGCCGAGGCCCACGACCTGCGGGCGGAGCAGCCGGAGGCCGCCGCGGCCCTGCGCGCGCTGCTGGAGCCCGAGCTGCGGTCCGCCGCCCAGTGGCCGACGGTGGGCCCGCGCAACGCAGGGCTCCGCCGGGCCGCGGGCGCGCCATGACCGGCCTGCTGTGGCTCGCCGCCGCGCTCGGCCTGCTCGGCCTCTCGGCGATCGTGTTGGGGGTGCTGGGCGCGCTGCGCGACCGGCCGTGGATGGCCTTGCCGATGGCCAGCTCGGGGGTCGGCGCCCGGCCGCCCCGCGACGCCCTGGTGGCGGCCCAAGCGCGCGGCCCGGCCATCGCGGCCCCGATGAGCCGCCGGCCCTGCCTCGGCTGGGAGCTGCGGGTCTATGGCCGGTGGGAGCGGGAGGGCAAGTGGTCCGAGGCGCTGGCAGAGCGGCGCGTGGGTGGGCGTTTTGTGGTGGACGACGGCAGCGGGCCCCTGCCGCTGGCCCTCGACCGGCTCGCTGAAGGCGGGGAGCTCAGCGGCCTCGGCGGGCTCGTCGAGCAGAGCCGGGGCCTCGGCGAGCTCGGGGCGATCACCGCGCGGGGCGTGGAGTTCTCCGACGGACTCCGGCTGCACCCGGCCCGGGGTCTGCTCGGCAAAGCCGAGCGCTACCGCGTGGAGGAGCGCCTGCTGGACGTTGATCAGCCCCTGCTGATCCGGGTGGTGCCGGGCGAGCGCGGGCCGGTGCTGGCCGGGCTGCGGGTGGGGGAGCGGGTGGCGGCGACGCTGCGGGGCCGCCGACAGGTGCTCTGGTCGCAGGTGGCCGGCGGCGCGCTGTGCCTAATGGCGGCGCTCGCGGCGGGCGTCGCGGCCTTGGGCGGCGCGGGCTGAGCGGGGGCCGGTTCGTCAACCGCCCGCCCGCCGCATAGACGGCCGGCGTTCTTGTGGGCCCGGCAGCGTCCGCGGCGGAGGTCCGCCCGGCGGCCTCGGCTCCCCCGCGATGAGGTGCCCCATGTCTGATGAAGCTGCCGCCGTCCTCGGCGACGGGATGGTCGGTCTGTTCCATTACACGCTCACGGACGACGATGGCGCCGTGCTCGACAGCTCGGACGGGCGCGAGCCGCTGGCCTACCTCCACGGGCACAGCAACATCATCCCCGGCCTCGAGAAGCAGCTCGCCGGCCTCGCGGTGGGCGCCAAGCTCCGCGCGACCATCCCCCCGGCCGAGGCCTATGGCGAGCGCAGCGGCCCCGAGGCCCAGCGGGTGCACCGCCGGGACTTCCCGAAGGACCTCGACATCGTGGTGGGCGCCACCGTCGGCGTGCGCACCCCCGATGGCCAGCAGATGACCCTGTGGATCACCAAGACCGAGGGCGCCTGGGTGTGGCTGGACGCCAACCACCCGATGGCCGGCAAGACCCTGCACTTTGACGTGGAGGTCGTGGGCTGCCGCCCCGCCACCCAAGACGAGCAGCGCCACGGGCACGCCCACGGCCCCGACGGCCACCACCACCACCACTAGGCCCCTGCGGGCGCTGCCCCAACGGCATCGCTCGCTAGGGCGTGGTTGACGCTTTTTTGGACGCCTCGGGCGGGCTGTGTCTTTCGCCCCAGGCCGCCCACAGCAGGGCGCCGACCGTCCAGAGGGTGTAGGCGCAGAGCAGCCAAGCCTGCCCGCCGATGTGGAAGACCCGGTGCCCGGGCAGCAGCAGCTCGGCGCCGTTGGCGAACAGCTCGGCGGCCAGCAGCAGCAGCAAGGACACCTGGTGGCGGGGCTCGCGCAGGCGGGCCCCGTGCACGATGACCAGGGTGACCCGGCTGATGTAGTAGTAGTAGCTGGCGGTCGTGAGCAAGAAGAAGGGCAAAAAGCCCAGCCCAAGGGCCTCATCGTCGTCTCGGCGGCGCATGCCCAGGCCCATGCCGAGCATGGCGAGGGCCGCGAGCCCGTAGCGCAGGGGTTTTTGGGCCTCGATCAGCGCCTTGCGCTCGGGCTCGATGAACTTGGGCAGCTGCTCGCCGCGGAAGGGCAGGGCCAGGGCGAGGCCGATGCGGCGGCTGCTGAGCTGGGCCGCGCGGTTGTGGTCGAGCATGTTCTCGAAGTGGGCGGCGACGGCGGCCGGGCCCACGGCGAGGGTGGCGGCGCCCTGCAGCAGGCCGACGCTGAGCGCCGCGCCGGCCGCGAGCGCGAGCAGGCGCTTGTGGACCACGCCCGACCGCAGGCCCATCAGCCCCTTCCACAGCGGCCCCCACATCCACAAGGCCGGGAAGAAGCGCAGGGTCGCCGCCCAGCCGACCAGGGCCCCCGCCAGGGTGTGCCGGCCGCGTCGCAGGGCCGCCATCGCGAACATGAGCGCAGCCACGTAATCGTAGCGAAGGAAGGCCCAGGTGATGGTGGGCCAGCGGCCGGAGTAGCTGAGCATCAAGAACAGCCAGGCCCACAGGCCGGTGGTGGCGCCGAAGCTGCGCCCGACGGCGACCGTGGCGGCGATCAGCAGCAGCAGGTCGATCTGGCACAGCCACTTGATGTGCTCGACCGGCACGAGGCGGGCGAGGGGGCGGGCGAGGGTGGTCCAGACCGGCGTGCCGTTGAAGCCGTGGTCTTGGATCATCTCCCGCCACAGCTTGTCGTTGAGGCCCTCCATCTCCCGCTGCAGGGTCAGGGCGTCGTGGGTGAAGGCCGCCCAGCGCTCCGGGCTGAACTTGGCGGCCTTGACCTCGGCCCCGCGGCTCAGCGCGTGGGCGATGGGCATGAAGCCGTGCCCGGCGCTATTTTGGGCCAGGTATTGCGGGCCCTCGGCGAAGTGCGGGCCGCCCTGCTCGTGGTCGGCCAGGATCAGCGCGGGGTAGAGGTCGTAGTAGCCGAGCTCGTCGAAGTACCGCGCGTTGACGTAGTAGTGGAGCAGATCGTAGGTGTCGACCCGCTCGAGGGGCACCTTGGGGCCGAAGCGGGCGTAGTTGAGCGTGGCGAGCAGGCAGAGGGCGGCGAGGCCGCGCTGCAGCCAGCGGGGCGGCAGGGCCCGCGCGCCGACCACGAGGCCCGCCGCCGCGACGATCAGGTAGATTTTGAGGGCCTCGGAGGCCCCGCGGCTGATGTCGATGCCCAGCGTCGGGAAAAGCGCGTCCATGTCCGCTCCGGTGCCGGCCGCCTAGGCGCCTTTGCCGCCGCTGTCGAGCGCTCGGCCCTCGGCGGATTAGGATCGGCGGCCCTGGAGGATCGATGGCCAGCCGCAGCCCCCGCCCGCCGCCCACCTGGGCAAGCCGCGGCTTGCCGTCCCTGCCGGGCATGCGCGTGGCGGAGCGCCCCGCCGAGGCCGAGCCCCTCGCGCCGCCGCCCAAGCCGAGCCGCCCGCCGGCGCTGAGCGTCGGCGCGCTCACCGCCCAGATCAAGCAGAGCTTGGCGGCGGGCTTCTCCAGCGTGCGGGTGCAGGGCGAGGTGAGCCAGCTCACCGAGGCCCGGTCCGGCCACTGGTACTTCACCTTGGGCGATCCCGAGGCCACCCTCGACTGCGTGATGTTCCGCGGCTGGGCGGCGGCGGTGGGTTTTGTGCCCGAGCCCGGCCAGCTCGTCGAGGTGGTGGGCGACATCGACGTCTACGCCCCGCGCGGCCGCTACAACCTCGTGGTCAAGCGCCTCGTGCGGGCCGGCGAGGGCGACCGCAAGGCCGAGCTCGAGGCCCTCAAGCGCCGCCTCGCCGCCGACGGCCTGCTGGACCCTGCACGAAAGCGGCCGCTGCCACGCTACCCTCGCGTTGTTGGCCTCGCCACCTCCGCATCGGGGGCCGCCCTCCAAGACCTGCGGCGGGTGCTGCACCAGCGGGCGCCGGGGCTGACCTTGATCTTGGCGCCCTGCGCGGTGCAGGGCCTCGACGCCCCCCGCGAGATCGTGCGCGCCCTGCGGATGTTGGCGGCCGACGGCCGGGCCGAGGTGATCATCGTCGGCCGCGGCGGCGGCAGCGCGGAGGACCTCGCGGCCTTCGACGACGAGGGCGTGGCCCGGGCCATCGCCGCCTGCCCGATCCCGGTGGTGAGCGCCGTGGGCCACGAGGTCGACGTGTCCATCGCCGATCTGGTGGCCGACCTGCGGGCCGCGACCCCCTCGCACGCCGCCGAGCTGGTTGCGCCGGAGGAGGACGTGCTGCGCGCCATTGTCGCTGAGCGGGGCCGCCAGCTGCGGGCCGCCGCCGCCGGGCGGGTCGATCGGCAGCGGCGGGCGGTCGCCGCCCTGCGGGTGCCCACGCCCGCCCTCATCGTGGCCCGGGCCCACGCCCGGCTCGACGGCCAGCGGGCCCGCCTGATGGCCCGGGGCGCCCAGCTCCTCCCGCTGCGCCAGCAGGCCCTCGCGGTGCGCGCCCGACGGTTATTGGCCTCGGCGGCGGCGATCTCGCCCCGGCGTCGGCTGCGCGTCGAGGGGGCGCAGCGCCGGCTGGGGGCCCTGGGCCTCGGCCTCGTGCCGGAGCGTCGGGCGCGCCTCGATCCGCTCGGGGCCCGGCTGCTGGCCCTCGACCCGCGGGCGGTGCTCGACCGCGGCTACGCCTTGGTGCTGCAGGACGGCGCGGTGAT